>NZ_UCNR01000002.1:0-145023 GCF_900474045.1 Synechococcus sp. N19 | reverse complement strand
CTCTCGGCTCCCGCGCAAGCCAAAACCATAACACCACATCCCCCGAGGTCGCAATGGGCAAGCCGCATTGAAGATCTGAAGGGTTGCTTCCACTGGCGAAACCCATTGCCAGAACTACGTTTCAGTTGGAGGTCACCGCGATGCCAACGCGTTTCACCGAACAAAGCCAGCGTTTCCGCCCCAACTCAAACGAAGAGCAGGTGCTGCAAAAAGCACGGGAACACTTCGAAGCCACGCTGATTGGCGTCCAGGGGGAACTCGCCGGCAGCGTTGCCGCGATGGAACATCGACGCGCTGACGACGCCCTCAACTACGGCGAGATCTTCCTGCGGGACAACGTTCCCGTGATGATCTACCTGATGCTGGAGGGCCGCTTCGCCATCGTGAAGCAGTTTTTGAGCGTCAGCCTTCAGCTCCAAAGCACCAACGTTCAAACCCGCGGTGTCTTCCCCACCAGCTTTGTGGAGGAAGAGGGAGAACTGGTTGCCGACTATGGCCAGCGCTCGATCGGTCGCATCACCTCAGTGGATGCAAGCCTCTGGTGGCCGATTCTCTGCTGGATCTACGTCAAGCGCAGTGGGGACATCGACTTCGGTCGCAGTCCGGAAGTGCAACGCGGTTTGCAACTGCTGCTCGATCTGGTTCTTCACCCCAGCTTCGAGGGCACACCGGTGCTGTTCGTTCCCGACTGCGCGTTCATGATTGATCGCCCCATGGACGTGTGGGGCGCTCCACTGGAAGTGGAAGTGCTGCTCTTCGCAGCGCTGCGCAGCTGCGTTGGGCTGATGGAACTCTGCCAACGCCACGAGAACAGCGTTCTTCTGGGGGAACGATTGCGGCTGAGCCGGCAATGGACCCATGACTTGCGGCAGTTCCTGCTGAAGCACTACTGGGTGACCAGCAAAACGATGCAAGTGCTTCGGCGACGCCCAACGGAGCAGTACGGCGAAAACCAGCACCACAACGAATTCAACGTTCAACCCCAGGTCATCCCCGACTGGTTGCAGGACTGGCTCGAGAACCGTGGCGGTTACATGATCGGCAACATGCGCACCGGACGACCGGATTTCCGCTTCTACTCCTTAGGAAATTCCCTGGCATCGCTGTTCGGGTTGCTGACCGCGCCACAGCAACGGGCCCTGTTCCGACTGGTGCTCCACAACCGTGACCACCTCATGGCCCAGATGCCGATGCGCATCTGTCATCCCCCCATGGAGGGCGTGGAATGGGAGAACAAAACGGGCTCCGACCCCAAGAACTGGCCCTGGAGCTATCACAACGGTGGCCACTGGCCGAGCCTGCTCTGGTTTTTTGGTGCATCCATCCTTCTGCACGAACGACTGAATCCACAGGCCGACGTGTTGCTGATGGGGCAAATGAAAACGCTGTTGGACGAGTGCTATTGGAGCCATCTCAACCAACTGCCCCGTCAGCAGTGGGCTGAATATTTCGATGGCCCCACAGGAACCTGGGTTGGACAGCAATCACGCACCTATCAGACCTGGACCATCGTTGGTTTTCTGCTGATGCACCACTTTCTCCACGTCAACCCAGACGACGTGCTGATGCTCAATCTCGACGAATCGATGGGTCACTGACGAACCACCGCAGCCATGGCACAAAAAAACCCCGGCTCGGGGAGCCAGGGTCCATCAACTGAGCTCGAAGAACGGATCAGAACAGTCCGAGAGTGAGGGACTTGTCGATCGGAAGTGCTGCACCAATACCGAGGTAGATGGTGACAAGGGTTCCGGTCAGGAAGACAGTCATCGCCACGGGACGACGGAAAGGGTTCTGGAACTTGTTGAAGCTCTCGATGAAAGGAACAAGCATCAGACCCAGGGGAACGAGGGTTTGCAGAGCAATACCCAAAAGCTTGTTGGGAACAACCCGCAGAATCTGGAACACGGGGTAGAGGTACCACTCAGGAAGAATTTCCAGAGGGGTGGCGAAGGGATCAGCCTTGTCAGCAAGCATGGCTGGATCCAGGACGGCCAGACCAACTACACAGGCGATGGTGCCGAGGATCACCACCGGGAAGATGTAGAGGAGATCGTTAGGCCAAGCAGGCTCGCCGTAATAGTTATGACCCATGCCCTTGGCGAGCTTGGCCCGCATCTTGGGGTCAGAGAGATCAGGCTTCTTGAGAATGTGCATCGTTTAATCCAGGTGTTGAAGGAACAGTAGGAACGCAGATCACAAGGGACCAGAAATGCCCTGCTTCCGTATCATCAGGAAGTGCATGAGCATGAACACCGCCAGCAGCCAGGGCATCACGAAGGTGTGAAGGCTGTAGAAGCGAGTGAGAGTGGCCTGACCGACGCTTTCGCCACCGCGAAGCAGTTCCACCATGAAATCGCCAACAACAGGGATGGCAGCAGGGACGCCGGAAACGATCTTCACAGCCCAGTAACCAACTTGGTCCCAGGGAAGGGAGTAACCGGTCACGCCGAAAGACACGGTGATGACTGCCATGGTCACGCCGGTGACCCAAGTGAGCTCACGGGGACGCTTGAAGCCGCCTGTGAGGTACACGCGGAACACGTGGAGGATGAGCATCAACACCATCATTGATGCGCTCCAGCGGTGCACAGAGCGAATCAGCCAACCGAAGCTGACGTCGGTCATCAGGTATTCGACAGACTTGTAAGCCTCAGCAACGGTGGGCTTGTAATAAAAGGTCATCGCGAAACCAGTCGCGAACTGAATCAGGAAGCACACCAACGTGATGCCCCCCAGGCAATAGAAGATGTTGACGTGGGGGGGCACGTACTTGGAACCAATGTCGTCAGCAATGTCCTGGATTTCCAGACGTTCCTGGAACCAGTCGTAAACCGGTGATGAGTTCGCCATGCACAAGCGGGCTCGAGTTGCGAAAGTCTACTGAGCACGCTTCTGCCACTGAGGCGAACCCACCGCGATGTATCCAACTGTTAACGATCTTTCAGACTGGCTGCGGCGCAAAGGTTTTCAGGCGCTGAGGCAACTGATCGCAGCGTCTCTTTGCTGCTTTTTGGTGCTGGGCAGCGCCTGCACAGCCGTTGCACTTAGCGACACACAACAGCTCGTGGTGGACAGCTGGCGGCTTGTGAACCAGGGCTTTTGGAACCCAGAGCAACTTGATGCGGTGCGTTGGAAGCGTCAACGGCAGAAGGCCATGGAACGCAGCATCGAGAGCAGCAACGATGCCTATGCAGCCATAGAATCGATGCTGGCTCAGCTGGGCGACCCCTACACGCGGCTGCTTCGTCCAGAGGACTACACGGCGCTGAAGAACAGCACCAACGGAAGCCTCAGCGGTGTGGGCTTGCAACTCGGGCCGGATGAAAGCGGCAATGGTGTTGTGGTGATTTCTGCCCTCGAGGGTTCACCTGCCGGCGAGGCGGAGATCACCAGTGGAACGCAGTTGCTGTCTGTTGATGGCCGGAGCGTGGTGGATCTGGGTCTGGAGGGAACCGTGGCAGCGCTGCGCGGAGACGTGGGTTCGCAGGTGGTACTGACGCTGGACAACGGCAGCGGTGAAACAAACGAGCTAACCCTGGAACGCCGCAGCGTGGACCTCAGGCCGGTGCGTACAAGACGCTTGCGCAGCGGCAGTCACACCCTTGGCTATCTGCGGATCACCCAGTTCAGCGAAGGAGTTCCCGAACAGGTGAAAGAAGCCCTTACAGAACTGCAGAACAAAGAGATCGAAGGATTGGTGCTCGACCTCCGCAACAACTCAGGCGGATTGGTGAGCGCTGGATTGGCAGTCGCCGACGACTTCCTTTCCGGTGGCGCCATCGTTGAAACCCGCAACCGCGAGGGCATCAATGACACCATCCAGGCCAGTCTCCAGACGGTGTACGACGGACCGATGGTCACCCTCGTGAACGGAGGGACGGCCAGTGCGAGTGAAATCCTGGCTGGCGCCCTCCAGGACAACGAACGCGCCACCCTTCTCGGAGGCCAGACGTTCGGCAAAGGGCTGATTCAAACGCTGACCAACCTCAGTGATGGCAGCGGCCTCGCCGTGACCGTTGCTGGCTACGTGACACCGAGTGGACGGGACATTCAAGGGGAAGGCATCGCTCCCGATCGTGGATTATCAGATCCGGAACCTCTGAACCCCGGCGGTGACGGTGATCGCTGGCTCTCGGAAGCTGAGCAATGGATGGAGGCCCTGCTGGAACAACCCGCTGACGAGACCGAGGCATGAGTCAGCGGACCTATCACGACCCTCTGCATCGCGGCATTGGTCTTGACCGCCAAGCCCCAGCCGAGGGAATGGTGATGGACCTGGTGGACACGGCGCCATTCCAGCGCCTGCGACGCATCCGCCAGCTGGGTCCGGCCTACCTCACCTTTCACAGCGCTGAATCCAGTCGATTCACCCACTCGCTGGGGGTCTTTCATCTGGCACGCCGTGCGTTTGAGCGGATGCTGCCGTTGGCACCCGAGTTGGAGACGTATCGGGGGCTGCTCTACGGAGCTGCTTTGCTCCATGACATTGGCCATGGCCCCCTCAGCCACACCGGCGAAGAGATGTTTGGCCTGCACCATGAAGCGTGGTCAGCGCGGGTGATCCGGCATCACCCAGAGATCCATGAATGTCTTGAGAGCCATGCATCCGGCACGGCTGAGGCGGTGGCGAACCTGCTGGAGCATGGACGCAGCCCTCACCCCCTGATCAAACACCTCGTCAGCAGTCAGCTGGATTGCGACCGACTGGATTACCTCCTGCGCGACAGCTACAGCACCGGAACGCGCTACGGGCAACTGGATCTCGACCGCATCCTGGGAGCACTGACCCTGGCCCCTGACGGGGACATGGCCATTCATCCCAAGGGTCTGATGGCTGTGGAGCACTACCTGGTGGTGAGAAACCTCATGTACAGGAGCGTCTACAACCACCGGTTGAATGTGGTGTGCAACTGGCTGCTGGAAAAACTGATCCTGACGGCACGACAACTGGGGCCTGACCAGGTGTGGGCTGATGAGGTGATGGCCACCTGGCTCTGGCAACCAGACCAGATCCGCTTGGAGGACTTCCTCGCCAACGATGACCAACGCACCGGCTACCACCTCCAGCGCTGGCAAGCCGAAGCGCCAGCAGCCCTGGCTGAACTGAGTGGGCGTTTCCTGGATCGACGCCTGCTCAAAGCAACGGCCGTTGAACATCTTTCCCCGGCGGATCAACTGCAATTGCTTGCAACAGCAAGGCGTCTGGCCGATCGTCATGGCCACGACCCTGAACTCTGCTGCGGATTGCGTCATCAACAGCTGCGCGGGTACCACCCCTATCGAGGCGGCTTGCGCCTCTGGGACGGGCAACAACTCCAAGCCCTGGAGAAAGCCTCTCCCCTGGTCGCAAGTCTGGCGACCCCGGCGGCAACCTCCTGGTTGATTCACCCCCGCGACATCAGCAACGAGCTCAGGCAGGAGATGGACGTTGAATGGCCACGAGCAGCAGCAGCGTGAAGCAGCCATGACCTTGAGGCTTCCCGACCAGCGCCTGGATCACTGGAGGGATCGTTTGCCTGATCTGCTGAGCAGGTGTTCCCAACCGATTGTTGATCTCGATTGCGGGGACTGGGTATTGACCTGCAGCGACATCGCTGATTTGTGCGCCGCCGTGAGCGAGGCAGGCCATCAACTCGGACGCATCACCGGCCAGGTAGCCGAGACGGTTGTGAGTGCTTCAGCCTTGGGACTGGACGCAAGCCGGTCCAACACGCTGTCCAGCCGTGAACTCCCGCCCAATCCTTTGACGACAGCCCCTTCCGAGCTGTTGTTTCATCACGGAACCCTGCGCTCCGGCGACCATCTCCAAAGCGAGCGCACCATCCTTCTCTATGGCGATGTGAATCCTGGAGCGCGGATCAGTTCAGCCGCTGATGTTTTGGTGTGGGGTCGCCTGCGGGGCGTGGCCCATGCCGGATGCGAGGGGTCAACAACCGCGAAAATCGTTGCTCTGCAGCTGCGGCCACTGCAACTAAGGATTGCTGACGTTGTCGCCCGAGGCCCCGAGGATCTGCCCCAGGCGGGTTTGGCCGAACAGGCCGAGCTCAAGGATGGCGTGATCGCCATTGAACCCGCCGTCATCCAGAGCTTTCAAAAACGCTGACGTCGTTGTCAGGCCCAAAAGCCAGATTATTCTGGCCGCACCAAAGCAGAACCCTGGTGTCGACGACCCGAACCATCCTCATCTGTTCTGGCAAAGGCGGTGTCGGAAAAACAACGACCACGGCAAACCTTGGGATCGCCCTTGCTCGCCAAGGCGCCAAGACCGTGGTTCTTGACGCGGACTTCGGTCTGAGGAACCTCGACCTGCTCCTGGGCCTGGAGAACCGCATCGTCTACACCGCTCAGGAGGTGTTGGCCGAGACTTGCCGGCTGGAGCAAGCCCTGGTGAAGCACAAGCAGGAGCCCAATCTGGCCCTGCTCCCTGCGGGCAACCCTCGGATGCTCGAGTGGCTCAAGCCCAAGGACATGCAAGCCATCGTTGCTCTGCTGGAACGCCAGTTCGATTACGTGTTGATCGACTGCCCGGCAGGCATCGAAGATGGATTCAAAAATGCCGCGGCCGCAGCTCGAGAAGCAGTGGTGATCACCACCCCGGAAGTGGCCGCCGTGCGGGACGCTGATCGGGTGATCGGGCTTCTAAACACCCAGGGCGTGCAGCCTGTGCAGCTCGTGCTCAACAGGGTGCGGCCGAAGATGATGTCGAATCAGGAAATGCTCTCGGTCGACGACGTCACCGACATCCTGGCGTTACCTCTTCTGGGGCTTGTTTTTGAAGACGAACAGGTGATCGTGAGCACCAACCGCGGTGAACCCTTGACCCTGAGTGATTCGTCGTCCCCAGCGGCCCAGGCCTACGGCAACATCGCTCAACGGCTTCAGGGTGAAGACATTCCTCTGATGGACCCCTCCCAGGCCCGCCGCGGCCTCCGCGCCAGGATGCGCAAGCTGATGCAAACCCGGATTTTCTGAGGCGATGACACTCAAGGAATTCATCGACAAACTCCTGCGCCGTCAGCCCGCCAGTGCAGAAACAGCCAAAGAGCGGCTGCAGTTGGTGCTGGCCCACGACCGCAGTGACCTCAATCCGGAGCTGCTCGAACAAATGCGGCGCGAGATCCTCGAAGTGGTGGCCCGCTATGTGGAGATCGACCTCGCTGAAGGTGATGTGAGCCTCGAGACGGAAGATCGCGTCACCGCCCTGGTGGCCAACCTGCCGATCCGTCGCCCGATCGCCCAACCCGCAAAGGTGGAACCCTCTGAGCAGCAACCTGCTCAAGCTTGAAACCTCGAATCCCAAACCTCCTCACCCCCGCTGAACAGCGGGTGGTGCTGTTGTTGCTCGAAGGCCTCAACAACCGAGCCATCGCCCAGCGGTTGGTGATCAGTCATCGCACCGTTGAATGCCACATCAGCAGGGCACTCCGGAAAAGCGGATGTCGCAATCGACTCGAGCTGGTGCTTTGGCTGATTAGCGATCAAGACCCCGCCTTGAATCGCCTGGCAGCCGGTACGATGCACCCCATGCCGGCTTAGCTCAGCGGTAGAGCAGCGCTTTTGTAAAGCGAAGGCCATCGGTTCAAATCCGTTAGCCGGCTTGATCTGGATCAGGGCGAAGTACTGCGGTCTGATTCGCCTGCCAGCAGCCAGATGAAGAACACCCCCAACAACCAGGGGAGAAGATTCAGTTGAAGCGTCCAGGTGAAGACCGCTTCAAGGGGTTCCAGCACCCAATGAAGCAAGGCCATCACCAGCAGGCAGAGCCCAACAAGCGAAATCACTCGAGCACCTCAACCCCTGCTGGAATCACAGCACCCCGGCGCGCCAGGCGCCAGCGTCCTTCCTCCACCCAGACCAACACCGTGCTGGCCTGGCCCGAGGGTTGAGGCCAGGGCTGCGGACCCAGCTGCGCGACATCAGGGAAAACCAGAGCCGCCTCTGCTGCAGTCATGCTGGCGGGTTCACCGGAGCGATTGGCACTGGTGGTGGCCAACGGCCCGCTGATCTGAAGCAGTGCGCGGGTCTGCTCACAGGCCGGAATGCGGCAGCCCAGCGTTGTTCCACCTGGGTTGAGATACCGGCCCGCACCGTCATCACGGGCAGGCAACACCAGCGTGAGCGCTCCAGGCCAATAGCGCTCAGCCAAAGCTTCAACCTCCCGATGGCAGGGCCCCTCAACCTCGTGGAGCAAGTCATTGACGGATGCTCCCATCAAAATGAGGGGCTTATCGGCTGGTCGGAATTTCAAGCGCCAGAGGGTCTGGGCTTGATCGGGAAGCACCGCCA
This sequence comes from Synechococcus sp. N19, assembly GCF_900474045.1. NCBI lineage: Bacteria > Bacillati > Cyanobacteriota > Cyanophyceae > Synechococcales > Synechococcaceae > Synechococcus > Synechococcus sp. N19. The sequence continues at coordinate 136,734 of NZ_UCNR01000002.1, read as the reverse complement.
GGCCCGGCAGCGTGTCGGTGGGAATGATGGCGGCTTCACCGGCACGAAGCCGCAGCGCCAGGTCGGAGGCGGCCAGAACCGGAGCAGGCATGAATCCTTCCTTCATCGCAGGAGTTGCATCAGCTTGATGCGGCAGGTTTGCAAGCAAGCGCAAAGCGAAGGGTCCCCTCAAGATCAGCGGCCGCTCTGACCTCCACCAAGCCGGCATCCCGCAGAAGCTGCGTCACCTGAGCGCTCTGGTCGTGGTGGTGTTCGAGCAGAAGCCAACCTCCGGGCGACAGCCCCATTAGGGCGCCATCCACCACCGTGCGGATCGCATCCAAGCCATCTGCTCCCCCAAGCAACGCCAAGTGAGGTTCGTGGTCACGCACCACAGCCTCAAGACCGTCAACCACAGCACTGGGGATGTAGGGAGGATTGCTGACCACCAAATCCAGGCTTCCCCACCAGCACTTGAGGGGAGACCACCACGACCCGAGGTGCAGCGAACAGTTGTGATGCGGGGCGCAACGCTCAAGATTGCGTTCTGCCAACTGCAAGGCATCGGAACTGAGATCGACGCCATGCCCTGGTGCCGTGGGCCAGGCACGGGCCAGAGCCACAGCGATGGCTCCTGAACCAGTGCCGAGGTCAGCCCAACGAGCGGGAGGGGTGGCTTTGAACTGGCTCATGGCCAGATCCACCAGCAGTTCCGTTTCCTGACGGGGAATTAATGCGGCAGGCGACGACTCAAGCAGCACATCCCGCCAGGGACAGAGCCCAACCAGGTGCTGGAGGGGAACATTCCCATGAAGGTGACGCTCCCACAGCTCAGAGAGCACCTCAAGGGACTGCTCCAGGGCGACGGTGCGCGTGGGGTCCAGCAACAGCCGTTGCAGGCTGGCCCAACGAAGACCAGCGGCCAGATCAAGCAGCCAATCCAGATCAGCCGCGGTGCCACCCCGGGCGAGTTGTTGGCGCCGCCACTGCAACACATCAGTGCCGGCAACGGTTGTGCAGTCTCTCAAGGCCGAGGCTTGCGCCAATGCAATCCAGATTCACACAGCAGTTCGCGCCGACATTCGAGCGCCAAAAGCTGGGGGGCCAGCTCAGCGGGGGAGCACTGCAAACGAAGCACCAGCTGATCAAAGGTCGCCCCTGAGCCAATGGCCTCCATCAACCGTTGATGCTTGCCGCGTGACTCCTCTGACCTCAACGGGCCCTCGCCAATGGAAGCGAGCAGATCCTCAGGGTGAATCAAGGCAGTCGCACCATCCCGAAGCAGGGCATTGCTGCCCCGACAGGACCAACGGCGGGCATCCCCCGGAACCACCCATATTGGGCACTGCATCCGGCTCGCCCAGCGGGCCGAAATCAATGCTCCGCTGCGTTGCGGACACTCCACCACCACGAGCGCCTGGGCAAAGGCCACCAACCAACGGTTCCGCGCCGCGAAGTGCTCTGGGCGCACACGGCAGCCGGACCGACTCGGACTGATCAACAGCCCTTGCCTGCCGACCTGCTGTTGCAACGATCCTGGTGGGCTGGATAGACACGGTCCAAGGGTGTCCCCAACACCGCGATGGGTGCACCGTTTCTGGCCAAACAGCCGCGATGGGCTGCAGCATCAATCCCTTCCGCAAGACCACTAAGGACGGGCCAACCCGCCTCGGCCAGACCACGGCCCAGTTCTTTAGCCATGGCAAGACCATGGTCCGAGGCGGAACGCGTGCCCACCACTGCGATGGCTGTGCGGGCATGGATGTGCCGAAGCAGCGATCGATCCCCTTCGACGTAGAGCCCGGAAGGGGGTGCCTGCACAACATCCAAGCAAGTAGGCCAACCAGGATCACCCGGCAAAAGGGCACAAGCAGGCACGTCAAGCTTCGGAGCAGCCCCGTGCTCGAACCTGTAACGCTCAACGTCGCGCAAACAGTGCGCCGGCCAAGCCAGCGCCTGGCCCAAGTGTTCGATCGGCCACCCCCAGAGCTGATCAGGGCCGATGGCTTGGTCGCGGCAAAGCCTGCGCAGATCAGCCATGCGGGCGTTGCCCAAGCCAGGGCAACAGGTCCAGAGCCACCACCACCCCGCACCAGCCCCGAGCAAGTACATGTGTACTAGCACGACAGCGGTGGCTCAGGGCTCGATTCAGAGCGATTGGCGCACCAGCTGATCCATCACCTCCTGCAGCTGCGCCGGCACGCGCCTGAGTACGCGCTCCTCACGCACCATCACCAGATTCACCGACGCCACCGCAACCACCGCGTCTCCGCAGACAAAGCGTGATATCCATGGCCAGCGCACCCCCTGCTGACCAGGGCATCGGCTTTCAACACACACTTCGTCGCCGTGCCGGAGCGGCTGGCGGTAATCCAGGCGAAGGGACACCACCGGCATATCGACGCCCATCGCGGTCATGGCGGCATAGCCAAGGCCCGCAGCCTGGAGGGCCTCAACCCTGGCCTCCTCAAGCCACTGCACATAGGCCCCATGCCACATCACACCGGCGTAATCGGTGTGCTGTGGCAGCACACGCTTGTTCAGGGTGTACATGATCCGCGTAACGCTGTGACATCAGCTTCTCTCCACGGAGGCAACCACCCATAGGCTTCCGCAGAGGCTGCTTCATCTCCCTGTGTTCAGGAACCTTCTGATTGCCGACTCGGGCAAGGGTCACGTCGAGGAAATGATCCGGATGCTCCAGGACATTCCCAGCCTGAAGGCCGCAAAAATCAATTTGCTGCATGTGGTGTCGGAGCAAAGCAAGTCGCAATCCGACGGCCATCGCGACGAAGCAGAAAACCTCTTGAACAGCGCAATCACGCGCATGGGCCTGAGCCCGTCAAGCGTGAGCACCTTGATTCGCGAGGGCGACACCAAACAGACCGTGCTCAAGGTTGCCGATGAAGTTCAGGCCGACCTGATCGTGATGGGATCCCGCGGCCTGGGACGGCTTCAATCGATCCTGGCCAACAGCACCAGCCAATACGTCTTTCAGCTGTCCACGCGGCCGATGCTGCTGGTGCGGGATGACCTCTACGTCAAGCATGTCAACCGCGTGATGGTGACGATCGACGGAACAGGCGTTGGGGACGACGCTCTGCGCACGGCCTGCGAACTGGTGCGTGAAATCCCTGGCGGAACGCTCACCGGCGTTCATGTCGTACGCCAGGAGTCAGCACCCTCTCGGGGAGGCCGCACAAAAGCAGACGAGGTTCTTGACGCCGCTGTTCAGCGGGCCAGGGGTTTCGGTGTCGACATGAAAGCCATCCACACCGAAGGGAAGGACATCGGTCGCAGCGTTTGCCTGGCTGCATCGGAATGCAACGCCGACCTGGTGGTCATCGCCTCTCAGGACCGACGTCCTCTTGTCGCTAGAGGACTGGTGGATTTGGACAAGCTTCTGGGCGGATCAGTTAGCGACTACATCCGAGTGCATGCACCAGCCCCTGTGCTGCTGGTGCGTGAGCCTGAACAAGGCTGAATCAGGCCTCGTTGTTCTGCGTGCCGATGTAGAGCACGATCAGGAAGATCGCCGGAACCAGGATGAACAGGAGGCTGGCGACGAATCCGAGATCGTTGGTTTCCATGGCCGTTGGAGGGATCCAGGCGAAGGTATCACCGACAAGAGGCCTGGGGAGCGTCTGCCCTAGGCCTCGTCACCGGCGGTAGCAGCCTTGGCATCTCGGCCGTCGCCATCGCCCCCATCCTGGTCCTCCTCATCGAGCTCACTGGCCGGAGGCGCTGGCCATGCCGTGGGACCCGCCGGCAGCGGGGCCTGCCTGGCCGCAGCCAATCTCGAATCGGCATTGGCGAGCCTCACCTGAGGCCGGGTGAGAACCATGACGGACTTCTCCACCAGGGCCTGGCATGCCAGACGCCACTCCTGGGGTCGGCGGCGCAACTTGCTGTCTTCGACGGCAGTGCGTGCCGTCAGCGCATCGGCGTTGTCTTCGTCAACCACGGAAACGAAGCATGTGATGCACTGACCACACCCTCCGCAGTTGCCCAGCTGCCCCTTCAGGCCGTAGAGCTCGATGCCCTCGCGACGGGCCACCTCACGCAGATTCTCACCGGGGTAACACTCCACATCACGCCCTTCGCGAACAAACCGGATAACGGGCATGAGCTCACAAGCAACCAGCCCCCATCATGGGCTGAAGCATTGCGTTTTGTGAACGGCAGGGTCCCGACTTTCATGTCACTGACCGTTGCGGGCAGGTCACTTTTCCCCCGCCCCATGGACTGAAGCCCTTACGATCTCCCATGTCTGACTGCATAAGCAGTCTTGTCCCCCGAACCTGACCCATGGGATTGCCCTGGTATCGGGTGCACACCGTTGTCATTAATGACCCGGGCCGCCTTCTGGCTGTGCACCTCATGCATACAGCCCTCGTAGCCGGCTGGGCCGGCTCCATGGCTCTCTACGAGCTGGCCATTTTCGATCCGTCTGATCCTGTCCTGAACCCGATGTGGCGTCAGGGCATGTTCGTGATGCCTTTCATGTCCCGCCTTGGCGTGACCGGCAGCTGGGGTGGATGGAGCATCACCGGTGAAACGGGTGTTGATCCCGGCTTCTGGAGTTTCGAGGGCGTCGCTGCCGCTCACATCGTTTTCTCCGGCCTGATGATGCTGGCCGCTATCTGGCACTGGACCTACTGGGATCTTGAGATCTGGCAGGACCCCCGTACCGGCGAGCCTGCTCTCGACCTGCCAAAGATCTTTGGCATCCACCTGCTTCTCGCTGGACTCGGCTGCTTCGGCTTCGGTGCTTTCCACCTCACTGGCGTCTTCGGGCCAGGCATGTGGATCTCTGACCCATATGCATTAACCGGTCATCTCGAGGCTGTTCAACCGTCTTGGGGACCCGAAGGTTTCAACCCCTTCAATCCCGGTGGAATCGTTGCCCACCACATTGCTGCTGGCATCGTCGGCATCATTGCTGGCATCTTCCATATCACCACTCGTCCGCCCGAGCGTCTCTACAAAGCGCTTCGGATGGGCAACATCGAAACCGTTCTGGCCAGCGCCATCGCAGCCGTGTTCTTCGCCGCCTTTATCGTGGCTGGAACCATGTGGTACGGCTCTGCTGCGACTCCCGTCGAACTGTTTGGCCCCACCCGTTACCAGTGGGATCAGAGCTACTTCAAGACTGAGATCAACCGTCGTGTACAAACCGCGATGGACGATGGAGCTACCCAGGAAGAAGCCTTCGAGGCCATCCCTGAGAAGCTCGCCTTCTACGACTACGTCGGCAACAGCCCTGCCAAGGGCGGTCTGTTCCGCGTGGGCCCGATGGTGAACGGTGATGGTCTGGCAACCGCTTGGGTTGGTCACATCGCATTCAGCGACAAAGAAGGTCGCAACCTCGAAGTCCGTCGCCTGCCGAACTTCTTCGAAAACTTCCCCGTCGTTCTGGAAGATGAGCAAGGCATCGTCCGTGCCGACATTCCTTACCGTCGTGCGGAAGCCAAGTTCTCCTTCGAACAACAGGGAGTGACCGCCAAGGTGTTCGGTGGAGCACTTGACGGCCAGACCTTCACTGACCCCGCCGACGTGAAGCGCCTTGCGCGCAAGGCTCAGCTGGGTGAAGCCTTCGACTTCGACCGTGAGACCTACAACTCTGACGGTACGTTCCGTAGCTCGCCACGCGGCTGGTTCACCTTTGGCCACGCCACCTTCGCGCTGCTGTTCTTCTTCGGCCACATCTGGCACGGTGCCCGCACCCTTTACCGCGACGTGTTCGCTGGTATTGATCCCGACCTCGGAGATCAGGTGGAGTTTGGCCTCTTCGCCAAGCTCGGTGACAAAACCACCCGTCGCCTGCCAGAGGGCTACGTTCCCCCCGCTGGAACTCCCCTCAACTGATCGCCCTCTAGGAACAACACGATGGAAAGCTTCGCTTACGTCCTCATCCTTACCCTTGCGATTGCCACCCTCTTCTTCGCAATCGCCTTCCGCGATCCGCCGAAAATCGGTAAGTGATTTGATCTCCCAAAACCCCGCCTAGGCGGGGTTTTTTCATGCTTTCCATCACCCACCGTCGCAAGCCGGTCTCGTCCGCGCGAGTGGATCACAGCAGTCTCACGTCAGCGACAGCCATCGACGCAGTCCTCAAATGAGACTGATGTCCACGAAACCCTTCTCAAGTCTCAAATCAGTGTCTACAGTTGGTGCAACTAATTGATTCCCTCGGGGATGCAGTGCCCCTCCTGCCAAAACACAGATAGTCGCGTTCTCGAATCCAGGGCAGCGGATGGTGGACGCAGCGTGAGACGACGGAGTGAATGCCTCAACTGTGAATTTCGCTTCACCACCTACGAACGGGTGGAGACCGTTCCGATCACGGTGATCAAACGCAACGGCAACCGTGAAATCTTCAGTCGCAGCAAGTTGCTGCACGGCTTGAATCGAGCTTGCGAGAAAACGGGCTTGGACACCTCTCGGCTCGAATCCCTCGTGGAAGAACTCGAACTGAAACTCCAGCAACGCACCGGCAAGGAAGTGAGCAGCACCGAGATCGGTGAATTCGTGCTGAGGGATCTCAAACAGATCAGCGAAGTGGCCTACATCCGGTTCGCATCCGTTTACCGCCAGTTCCGAGGCATTGACGACTTCGTCTCGACCCTGGAAACACTGAACGCCGATCAGGAACAGAACCATCTGGCCACTGTTCGTTGAATCGGTTCGCTGAACCAGTGCACTGAATCGGTTCGTTGAACCCGTGCATGCCATCGCTGCGCAAGAAGAGCTGTCGGTCGTATCTGTAAACTCACTAGTTCTCCGTGAAACGTCGGCGGGCGTTCCATGCGATTTTTTCGAACTACCCACCTGAGGTAGACCGCCAGCCCCCCATGTCTGCGACTCCGACAGAAGATCAGATCCAGGATCAGGTTCAGGACGCGAACGCCACAGAATCCTTTGCAGAAACCGCCGCCGCCGAACAGGCGTTTGAGGGTGAGGATCTGAGCATTCCTGAAGACGTCCCCACTGCGGATGATCCAACCAGCCGCGCCGCCAGCCGCAGCCTGGACGACGCCGGATTCACCCTGGATGAGTTCGCGGCTCTCCTCAGCAAGTACGACTACAACTTCAAGCCTGGCGACATCGTCAACGGCACGGTCTTCGCCCTGGAATCGAAGGGCGCCATGATCGACATCGGCGCCAAGACGGCTGCCTTCATGCCTCTGCAAGAGGTGTCGATCAACCGGGTCGAGGGTCTGAGCGACGTGCTCCAGCCCGGTGAGATCCGTGAGTTCTTCATCATGAGTGAGGAGAATGAAGATGGTCAGCTGGCGCTGTCGATCCGTCGGATCGAATACCAGCGGGCATGGGAGCGGGTTCGCCAGCTCCAGAAGGAAGACGCCACCATCTACTCCGAAGTGTTTGCCACCAACCGTGGTGGTGCCTTGGTGCGCGTGGAAGGTCTGCGGGGCTTCATCCCCGGATCCCACATCAGCACCCGCAAGCCGAAGGAAGAACTGGTTGCCGACTTCCTGCCTCTGAAGTTCCTCGAGGTAGACGAAGAGCGCAACCGCCTGGTGCTCAGCCACCGCCGCGCCCTGGTGGAGCGGAAGATGAATCGCCTGGAAGTGGGCGAAGTTGTGGTTGGTACCGTCCGCGGCATCAAGCCCTACGGCGCCTTCATCGACATCGGTGGTGTCAGCGGTCTGCTGCACATTTCCGAGATCAGCCACGAGCACATCGAGACCCCCCACTCGGTGCTGAACGTTAATGATCAGATGAAAGTGATGATCATCGATCTGGATGCCGAGCGCGGCCGGATTTCGTTGTCCACGAAGGCTCTCGAGCCCGAACCCGGCGACATGCTCACCGACCCCCAGAAGGTGTTCGAGAAGGCCGAGGAAATGGCTGCTCGCTACAAGCAGATGCTGATGGAGCAGGCCGAAGAAGGCGAAGATCCGATCAGCTCCATGATGATCTGAGCCTGATGGCCCAACTGCTGCTGAAGGGACATCCCATCGGCAATTTCCAAGGGGTGCTGTTCGATAAGGACGGCACCCTTTCCCATAGCGAGCCGCATCTGCTGGCCTTAGCAGACGCACGCATCAAGAAAGCCGTCAAGGTTGCTCAGGAACAAGCCCCTGCGCTGAACCCCTCTGAGCTGAGCCACACCTTGCGCAGAGCGTTTGGTGTTGATCAAGGAATGCTCGATCCCGGCGGAACCCTGGCGGTTGCCTCCAGGCAGGACAACATCGCCTCGACTGCAACGGTGTTCTGCCTGATGGGCTGCTCATGGCCCCAGGCTCTCTCCCTGGCCCACACCTGCTTCGACGCGGTTGACCAGGAGGGCCTGATCGACACCACCCCAAGCCCGTTGATCAACGGGGCTGGGCAACTGCTGCGGAACCTGCACCAGCAGGGCGTCACCGCAGCTGTGATCAGCAACGACACCCATTCCGGCATTGAAGACTTCCTGGCCCACCATCAGTTCGGCGCAGGCATTGCCGGAATCTGGAGTGCTGATGACCATCCGCGCAAACCCGATCCACAGGCCGTTCTGGAGCTCTGCAACAGGCTTGGACTGTCACCCCAACGGTGTGCGTTGGTTGGCGATGCGGAGACCGACCTCCAGATGGCCCTCGAGGCCGGTATCGGCGGCGTGATTGGCTTCACCGGTGGCTGGAAGCGTGCTCCGGAACTGCCGTCAGCCCAGCATCTGCTCCACAGCTGGACCGACCTCGCCCTCAGCACAGGCGCGTAAAGTCGCGCGATCTGGAGCGCCGAATGAGCCGTTACGTCTTTACGTCCGAGTCCGTCACCGAAGGGCATCCCGACAAGATCTGCGACCAGGTGAGCGACGCCGTTCTTGACGCTCTGCTGGCACAGGATCCCGCCAGCCGCGTGGCCTGCGAGACCGTTGTGAACACCGGCCTCTGCATGATCACCGGTGAGGTGACCTCCAAGGCGCAGGTGGATTTCATTCACCTGGTGCGCAACGTGATCAAGGAGATCGGTTACAGCGGCGCCCGGGCCGGTGGCTTCGATGCCAACAGCTGTGCGGTGCTTGTGGCCCTCGACCAACAGTCTCCCGACATCGCCCAGGGCGTAAACGAGGCCGACGACCACGCCGGTGATCCCCTGGATCTGGTGGGTGCCGGCGACCAGGGAATCATGTTCGGCTACGCCTGCAACGAGACGCCCGAGCTGATGCCATTGCCGATCAGCCTGGCCCACAGGCTGTCGCGCCGCCTGGCCGAAGTGCGCCACAACGGAACCCTGGGTTACCTGCTTCCCGATGGCAAAACCCAGGTGAGCGTCGTCTACGAAAACGACAAGCCCGTCTCGATCGACACGATCCTGATCTCCACCCAGCACACCGCTGAAGTGGACGGGATCAGTGATGAGCAGGGCATCCGCGAGCGCATCACCGAAGACCTCTGGACCCATGTGGTGGAGCCGGCGACCGCCGATCTGGCCCTCAAGCCCTCCCGTGAGGCCACCAAGTATCTGGTGAACCCCACCGGCAAGTTCGTGGTGGGCGGCCCTCAGGGCGATGCCGGTCTCACCGGCCGCAAGATCATCGTGGACACCTACGGCGGCTATGCCCGCCACGGCGGTGGTGCTTTCTCCGGCAAGGACCCCACCAAAGTGGACCGTTCGGCCGCCTACGCCGCGCGCTACGTGGCCAAGTGCCTTGTGGCCGCGGGGCTCGCCGAACGGGCCGAAGTGCAGTTGAGCTACGCCATCGGCGTGGCCAAGCCCGTGTCGATCCTGGTGGAATCCTTCGGCACCAGCGCACTGGCCAACGATGCCCTCACCGCCTTGGTGCAGGAACACTTCGATCTGCGCCCCGGCGCCATCATCGAGACCTTCGGTTTGCGCAACCTTCCCCAGCAACGGGGCGGCCGTTTCTATCAGGACACTGCGGCTTACGGCCATTTCGGGCGCAACGACCTCAACGCCCCCTGGGAAGACGTGACAGCGAAAAGCCAGGAGCTGAAGCAGGTCGCCGCGGCCTGAAGCCATGACGGATTCACCGCTGGTGCTCGGAATCGATCTGGGCACCAGCGGAATCCGCACAACCGTTGTTGCCGCTAACGGCGCGGTTCTCGACAGCCGATCCCAGGCCTACGGCGGAGACTTCGCCAACCCCCACAGCTGGCGCGAAGGCTGTGGAAATCTGATCAGGGCAATCCCAGCCCAGCTGCGATCCCAGCTGCAAGCACTCGCCGTGGATGGCACCTCCGGCACGCTGCTGGCCTGTGATCACGATGGTTCCCCACTGGGGGAAGCACTGGCCTATTCCCAGAGCTGCCCTGAGCTGCAGTCAGCCCTGCAGCCTTTGGTGGATCCCGGTAGTCCAGCCGCCAGCTGCAGCGGCAGCCTGGCCCGGGCCTTGCGGCTCCTCAACTGCCATGGCGAGGCGATCCTGCTGCGGCATCAGGCCGACTGGATCAGCGGATGGCTGCTGAACGATTGGCGCTGGGGAGAAGAAGGCAACAACCTGCGTCTGGGTTGGGATCTGATCACCAACAGCTGGCCAGCCCGTTTTGCCGAACAGTCCTGGCGGCAGGCACTGCCTGAAATCCGTCCCAGCGGCAGCATTCTCGGGACGATCGCACCGGAGCAGGCGAAGGCCTTGGGCCTGGAGAACGATCTGATCGTCGTTGCCGGCACAACGGATTCCAATGCCGCAGTTCTCGCCGCCGATCCCGGTCCCGGAGATGGGATCACCGTGCTGGGAACCACCCTGGTGATGAAGTGCTTCACCGAGACGCCCCTGCACGCCCCGGGCGTCACCAGCCATCGCGTGGGCGGACGATGGCTCTGTGGAGGCGCCTCCAATGCAGGGGCCGGTGTGCTGCGGCGTTTTTACAGCGACGACCAACTCAGCGAACTGAGCCGCCAGATCAACCCGAACACCGACAGCGGACTCCGCCTGCGGCCGCTTCCCGCCCCGGGGGAACGTTTCCCTGTTGATGATCCAGAGATGCTGCCGGTGCTTGAACCACGGCCGGTGAGCGATGCCCTGTATCTGCATGGACTGCTGGAAGGTCTCGCCGAGATCGAAGCGCAGGGTTGGCAGCGCCTGAACGAGCTGGGTGCTGCTGCACCCAGGCGGATCATCAGCATCGGTGGTGGAGCGCGCAATCCCCAATGGCGACGGCTGCGGGAACGCCGCCTCGGCTGCGCCGTAACGAGTTGCCAAACTCCCCCTGCTGCAGGGGTAGCGCGACTGGCCCAACAGGCCCTGGTCGGGTGAGAATTCCGGCATCACGCCCCACCCCCATGCCCACCAAGCTCCGCGATGGTCTGGCCATCGGCCTTTTCGTCGTTCTGGCCGGGTACGTGGGCTTCAGCGGCATTCGCCTCGGCCTTTTGTTGATCGAGCGCTTCGCTTGAGCCGATCACTGCAAAGATTGCACTCACCTGTTTGATCCCAATGCCTGCAGACCCCCTCACTGATGCCGTCAGCACACGGATCTGCAAACACATGAATGACGACCATGCCGAAGCGGTGCTCGCCTATGCCAAGCACTACGGCGGCGTCAGCAATCCCGCTGCAGCGCGCATGGTGTCTGTGAAAGCAGAAACCATGGAACTGGAGGTGGATGGCGCCAGCATCAGCATTGCCTTTGATCACACCCTCACCGACAGCGAAGACGCTCACCGCACCTTGGTGGCCATGCTGCGGGCGATGCCCAAAGAAGGCGCCTGATCTCGGAGCGATTCAGCCCAACAGTGGAACGCTCGTTGCAGCGACCGACCTGCTGTGCATCGCGCACTCCTGGCATTTGCCCAAACCCTTCTGATCGAGCCCCGCTGCCCGATCTGCGATGGACCTTGGGACAGTCCGCTGCCGCCGACGGCTCCCTGCACCACCTGCCTCGATGCCCTTGCTCTCCCTTGTCAGGGGCTCAAGGGCTTGCTGCCCTTGCCGTGGTGCGCTCTCGGGCCTTAGGCAGGCAATTTGCGCCAGCTGCTGCTGAAGCTGCGTCAACCGCGCCAAGGCAAAGCGCTTGCGGCCTTGGTTCAGCTGCTGTCTGAGCGCTTCACCCTGCCTACAACAGCCGTGCTGGTGCCGATTCCAAGCTGGAAGCGGCAACGATCCAACCCCCTGCCGCAGCGCATTGCCCTGGGATTGGGCCGGCCGACGGCAGAGCTACTGCACCGCACCCGTGCCGGGTTGAGCCAACACCATCTGAACAGACGCCAACGCCAAACCAACCTGATCGGGGCGTTCCGGGCCTTCCCCATGGACAAACAAGGAGCCCACAGCTCGGTCTGGCTCGTGGATGACATCCTCACGACCGGGTCCACCGCATTGGCTGCCCGTCAGGCCCTTGAAGCTGCTGACCACCACGTGGCTGGATTGATCTGCCTGGGACGAACCCCCGCAAAGGAGCGCAGGCGGTGATTTAAGATTCCGGAGTCGCTTCGGCGGCGCGCCGGGATAGCTCAGTTGGTAGAGCAGGCGACTGAAAATCGCCGTGTCCCCAGTTCAAATCTGGGTCCTGGCATCACATTGATGCCAAAACTGCCGTGTCATTCATCTCCCCAGATGCAGGCACAGATCGCGTTTTCGACAACGCAGACAGCTTTGCCATGGTGTTTGACCGCACCTGGAAGCAACTGCGAAGCAGCAACAAGGCTGAACTCAGCCAGGAAGAGCACCTCGAAGCCGTGCTCGAGGCGATGGCTGATCACCCCTTCCTGATCAGTTCCCCAGACATGGCACGCCAGGTGGCTGCCTTCCGGATCAGGTTGCTGGAACTGGCCTGATCAGGCGGAGAGCAGATCGATCTGGGGATCATCCACATATTCCGTGTCATCGCTGTGGGTCTCATCACTGAAGGCCTCATCCTCGACTCGGTCGTCATCCATCTCCATTCCAGGAGCTTCTGGGCTGTCGTGATCGTGCTCTGCTGACGCTTCTTCGGCGTGGGAATCAGGGTGAAGCTCCACCACCTCGCCTGGGCTTAGACGATCCCGAAGCATCCGCACCTTCTCTTCGCTGGCCAGGAGCAATTCGCCGGCGTCATCGCTGACCGCGGCGATTTCCGCATCCTCCTGTTGCTGGCCCTCAACAGCGGCCAACCGCGTCTCCAGCTCCATCAAGCGATCCGCCAGCGTTTCCACCACTTCACTGAGGCTGAGAAGGTGGGTGCATAGCTGTTGCTCGAACGCGGTGCGCGGGGAGGTGGTGGTCACCGGGCTGGCCTCGTGTTGAGAAATTTCGCTGATGGTATCGATGCTGAGCTTCGTGTCCACGGCCCTGGGAAAAGCCACGACTGGCCTAAATTCCCCAGGGCTTTCGAGCGGTTGAAGAGATGTCCAGGCTGAAGACGGGGCTGAAGATCAGCGCCTGGATCGCCATCTTCATTGTTGCCGTCGTTTATCTGCAGCGATACGGCATCGCACCGCTGCAAAGCGCCGTGAATGACATGGGCATCTGGGCCCCGCTCGGCCTGTTCCTGCTGCGGGGGGTGAGCATCATCCTGCCGGCGCTGCCCAGTTCGGTGTATTCCCTTCTGGCCGGCTCGCTGCTTGGCTTCAAAGCGGGCTACCTCACGATCATCCTTTCGGACCTGGTGTTCTGCAGCGCGGCCTTCTTCATTGCCCGCCGCTGGGGACGCGGACCGGTGAGCCGTCTGGTGGGGGCCAGCGCGATGAAACGCATCGATGGCTTCAGCAAGAACCAGCTGGAGGGCAACTTCTTCTTGATGACAGGCCTGCTGATGACCGGGCTGTTTGATTTCCTCAGCTATGCGATCGGGATCAGCCGCACCCACTGGCGTCTATTCGCTCCGGCACTGCTGATCAGCGTGCTGATTAGCGATTCGATCCTCGTGGCTGTTGGAGCTGGTGCCGCTCAAGGCGCCAGCCTCACCCTGGGCTTGGCTCTGCTGGCCATGTTTGCTCTGGCCACCATCACCGGTGTGCTGAAAAAGAAATCCTCAGAGGCGCCATCCAACACCCACTCCTGACAGGAGCCCTGGGGGATGACAGCCGATCCATGTCGATTCCCACGAACCGCTGACTGGGTCGAGGAAATTCCTGGACACTGGTTACATTCGAGTTGATGGGCGTTTCTCGATGAGCGCACTGGCAGATCCGAGAATTGCCACCCTGCAGAACCAGGCCGGCAGCAGCGGTGAGCTGGATCTACCGGTGGGGGACGGTTGTTTTCGGATAAATCTCCGTGATGAAAACATCGCGCTCTGGCAGGAGACATTTGATCAACACACCACGGCGGCCAACCTTCTGCTGGCTTGCGAAGAAAGCAATGGAGACCTCAAGGACACTCGCCTGACCTGGGTGGTGGGATCTGCCATCCGTACAGCGACGGCCTCAAGCCCAGACGCCGTCGGCTGGCTGTTAACGCAGTTGGGTGTACCAACTGAACTTACGGAAGCAGCCATCAGCCGTTGTCCTGGCCTGGGGGACGACCTGGTTTGGGCTTTTTACCTGGAACGCCACGGGTGGCTAATCGCAACACCGGTGGCCAGCATTAACACTTGAACCTTCAAAACACCGACTTCAAGACCCTGGTGCAGACCGCCCAGGTTCAAGGGCTGAGCCTCAACCAAGATTTGCCGCATGCCACGCGCAGCATTCTTGAGCGTGCTGATCAAGCCCAACGCCAGCTCACGAGTGAGGAGCTGACGACGATCTGCCAGGCCTCCGGCATTGATCAGTCTCTCCCCGGCAGCCTGATCCAACAATCGGATCAGCTGGTGAACCAGGCACGGGCACAGCTGCTTGCAACCCAACCGCATCTGGTGCAACTGGGCGGAGCTCTTCACCCGCAGGACAGGGCAGAGGCCTGCTGGCGGGACTGCTGGAACTTTCTACGCGTGGTCATCTACGCGGTGGCCTGCAACCAGAGCTGCTTTACAAACCCGAGCGGCATGGCCGCCCTGAGAGAGCTGTACAGACGAATGAACGTGCCCATCGAGGGGATGAACATCGCCCTCATTCAGCTCAAAAAGCATGCGCTGGAAGGGGTCTCGCGATCGAACGACCGACAGCTGATCAGCGACTGCTTCCAACACCTGAGCGATCAGCTCAACAAAACTGCAGTTAAGAGCTGATAAGCGGCCGGCCTGAAAACAGTTTCTTCAAGGGAAGATTTCCGGCAAGTATTTCTACTCACGGCGCACGCCATGGCCATCCCGCTCCTTGGGTACCCGCTCAGCACGCAGAACGGTCGGGTGAGCAATCTCGCCGGAGACAACAGCACCGTTCAGAGCCAGCTCTATCCCTCCTCTGCTGCAGGTGACGACACCAGCCGCAGCGACATGGATGCCGTGATCGAACAGGCCTACAGCCAGGTCTTCTTCCATGCGATGCGCAGTGATCGCGAACCATTCCTGGAATCACAACTCCGCAGCGGCAACATCACGGTGCGGGATTTCATCCGAGGCCTGCTGCTCTCGGAACGCTTCCAGCAGGGCTACTACCAGTGCAGCTCCAACTACCGGATGGTGGATCAGGTGGTGGGACGGGTGCTCGGCCGCCCGACCCATGGCGACGCCGAACGCCGCGCCTGGTCGATCGTGATCGGCGAAAAGGGCTTCACAGCCTTTGTCGACGCAGTGCTCGACAGCCCTGAATACATGGAAAGCTTCGGCTACGACCTGGTTCCTCAGCAACGCTCGCGGGTGTTGCCGGGTCGATCCCTGGGCGAGACCCCGATTTACCAGCAATTCCCGCGCTACGGGGCCGACTGGCGCGATGCCTTGCAGGATCGAGCTCCCAGCGACCAGGCCGCTCAGATGCAGCAGCTGGAGATGTCGTCGGCCTGGGTCAATGGCCAACCTCCTGCCTTCGCCCTCAAGCTCTGGCTGGGCCTGGCGGTTGTCGGCGGATTCGAGCTGGGCCGTGTGGTCCTTACCATCGCCTTCTCGATGCTTCGCAGCTGACTTCCTTGACGGCGCTTTCCAACCCCCTGAACCTGGACACCTGGCAGCCGCCGGAACAGACCCTGGCCTCAGGGTCACTGGATGGCGCGGTTGATGCTCGGGGGGCCGATTGGAGGGGAGTGACTATTGAAAAGGGCGACCTGCGTGGCGCCAATCTCTGTCGAGCCGATCTCAGGGGCGCCGACCTCTCCAGCTGTCAGCTGGAGGGAGCCGACCTGCGGCTGGCGCGCTACGACGACAGCACCCGTGTTCCGGAGGGCTTTGATCTGCTCAGCAGCGGAGCCGTCGGCCCCAAAGCAAGGCTGAGTGGTGTGTTCTTGAACAGCACCGACCTGCGGGGCATGGATCTGCGCGGTGCCGTGCTGATGGGGGCCTATCTCAGCGGAGCTGACCTGAGTGGTGCCCTGCTCGACAATGTTCGTCTGGTGGGATCGGATCTTCGTCACGCGATCCTGCGGGGTGCCATGTGCCGGGGAACCCGCTTTGGCACGTGCCAGCTGGACTTCGCCGATTTTCGCGGCGCCGACCTCTCCGAAGCAGGGCTGGAAAGCGCGGAATCGATCAAAGGAGCCGATTTCTCCCTCACCACAGGGCTCAGTGGGCAGCGTGATGCGCTCTTGGCCCGCCCCTTCGAAGAACTCGACTGCTGGAATCCCCTGACGCGGAGCACCACACGCGACAGCCTCGAATCCCTGTCCTGAAGCGGATTACGCCGATCCACCACCCGAATACCGGGGGCCGAATCGTCATGTCACGCAACATTCGGACACATTTGATTGAGCTTTATAAAGAACCCGCTCCAGGCCACCACTTCTGAATGACCATGGCGTGACGCACACGTCATGTTGTCCATGCCCTTCGGTCCTGCCTCTCTGCTCGGGGTCGAGCGTTTCTCGCAAGAGAGCGAAGCTCCTCTGGAACTCATCCCTGGTGATGACGACGCCAAGAAGGAACAAATCATCCGCGCCGTTTACAAGCAGGTGCTGGGCAATGCCTATGTGATGGAGAGCGAGCGTCAGCTCGTGGCTGAGTCCCAGTTCAAGCTGGGCGAAATCAGCGTGAGAGAGCTGGTGCGCCGCATCGCCAAGAGCGAGCTGTACCGCGATCGCTTCTTCGACGCCTGCTCCCGATACCGCTACATCGAGCTGGCCTTCCGTCACCTGCTGGGACGCGCCCCCGTGGACTTCGATGAGATGCGTGCTCACGCCGAACGGCTCGACAGCCACGGCTACGAAGCCGACATCGACAGCTTCATCGACAGCGCCGACTACCAGGACACCTACGGCGAGTGGACTGTTCCATTCCAGCGGGGCTGGAAGACCGAATCCTGCACCACCCTGCAGGAGTTCACCTGGAGCTTCCAGCTGCTTCGTGGCAACAGCAGCAGCAGCCTGAAAGGCGATCTTTCCGGGATCAGCAGCAAGCTCGGCGGTAACGCATACCAGAACCGCCCGATGGCGGTGGTGCCCCCCTCCTCCACAGAAGCCACCGGCTGGAGCTTCCGTCCCTCCAAAAACCTGCAGGATGCCCCCACCCGCCATGGCGTGGGTGCCGGCGAACAAGGCAAGACCTACCGGGTGGAAGTCACTGGTTACAGCGCCAACAACGTGCGCCGGATCTCCCGCTACACCCGCTCCAACCGGGTGTACTTCGTGCCCTTCGACAAGCTCTCCGAGCAGTTCAAGCGCATCCATGCCGAAGGCGGCAAGATCGCCAGCATCACGCCTGTGAACTGAGTTCCTTGATCGATCAGCAGGGCGGCTGCCCGGGAGTTCGCGCATGACCCCGCATCTCCGCCTCTGATTCGAACTCACTCCGCAACACCTTTTCTCCCCTCACCCGCCTCCCACCATGTCTGCCTCACAAGGCTTCGGCGCCGCCTCCCTCAACGATGCTCCCGTCTCCTTCAGCCGGACCCGCAACGCATCCGCAAAAGCAGCCCTGAGCAACGGCGAATTCCTCCGCCAATCCTGCGCTTCAATGAAGATCGCCATCGGGCCCCGCAATCATGAGGATTGCCCCCATGGCGTCACCGCCCAGCGCTACGCACCGGACGACTCCGCCGCCCTGGCCACAGCCATCAGTGCTGCGTACCGCCAGGTGTATGGCAACGCCCACGTGATGGACAACGAGCGTTCCGCTGAGCTGGAAGCCCGTTACGGCAATGGCGAGCTCACCACCCGCGATTTCGTTCGCGGCCTGGCCAAAACCTCCTTCTACAAAGCCCGCTTTTTCGAGGGTGTAGCCCCTCAGCGCGGCATCGAACTGAACCTGAAGCACCTGCTGGGCCGTCCTCCCGTGGATCAGGCCGAGATGTCGGCGCACATTTCACTGCTGGCGAGCGGTGGCCACGAGGCCGTGATCGATTTCATCGTCGATGGCGCTGAATACGCCGAAGTGTTTGGTGACGACGTGGTGCCTTACACCCGCTCCTTCACGTCCGCTGCTGGCATCCCCAACAACAGCTTCGCCCGCATGGCGACGCTCGAGCGAGGCTTCGCCATCAGCGACAGCGCCATCGGCAGCAGCAGCCAGCTTGCCAATGGCTTGGCACGCAACACCACGGCCTACATCCAGCTACCCTCTGGAGCCAGCTTCACCGGCGGCGCGCAACCCAGCGGCATGGGCAGCAATGCGCAATTCGCTGCCAAGAAGCGCACCAGCAGCGATGGTGGAGATTCCACCCCGATCCGCAACGACGCCTACGTCGGTTTTGGCCTGGGACAGCGGGAGCAGGAAGTGTTCCAACGCTGCCCAGGTGACAGCGCCGATCAGATCAATGGTCTGATTCGTGCCACCTACCGCCAGGTGATGGGCAACCCCCACCTGATGGAGTCGGAGCGTGCAATGGCCGCTGAAAGCCGTTATGCAGAGGGCTATCTCAGCACAAGAGAACTGGTGCGAGCGATCGCGCTCTCCCCTGAGTACAGCCGCCGTTTCTTCGAAACCAACGCCCCGTACCGCTTCGTTGAGCTCAACTTCAAGCACTTCCTGGGCCGGGCACCCAAGTCTCAGGCCGAACTGAGTGAGCACATCCAGATCCTGGCCAACGACGGCTACGAGGCAGAGATCAACAGCTACCTCGACAGCGCCGAATACCAGAACACCTTTGGTGAAGACACGGTGCCTTACATGCGCATCCTCACCGAAGAAGGACGGGCACAGGTGGCCTTCAACCGTCACCTCTCGCTGGCTGAAGGTTTCGCAGCCAGCGATGCCGTGCTCAACAGCGCATCCCTGGTGACCTCCATGGCCACCAACTCCGTCCCCAGTGGCTGGAGAACCACCACGAGCCGGACCAACCGGAATGGCGCAGTGGCTGGATCTCCCTCTGCAACCACGAAGCGCTTCCGCATCGTGGTTCAGGCTCAGCCCCGCGGCGGACGCCAGCGCACGCCGAATGCGAGCTACCTCGTCTCCGGCAAGGACATGAGCAGCCAGATGAAGTACATCCACGCCCGCGGCGGCCGGATCGTCTCCATCACCGAAGTGATGTGATCGCGCGGGTCATCGCGACCCGCTTCACACCACCACCCTCCCTCAAGGGGCCCCATCACCCTCACTTCGATGCCGGCCCCTTTCGACGCACCTCCCCCTCAACCCATGACCACTGCCACCCTGGCCACACCCGCCAACCAAGATCGCAGCCACGCTGAAGACATCATCCGTGCCGTGTACCGGCAGGTCTTCGGGAACCGGCACCTGATGGAGCTGGACGTTCAGCCCTCCATCGAAGCTCTCTTCATCAACGGCGACCTCACTGTTCAGGGTCTGGTCACAGCACTGGCTCAGTCGGAGAGCTACCGGCGGCTGTTCCTTGAGACGAACAACCCTTATCGCTTCGTTGAACTGAACTTCAAGCACCTGCTGGGTCGTCCTCCCCGGGATCAGGCTGAAATCAGTGAGCACGTGCGTCGCCTGGCCGACGAAGGTTTCGAAGCCGAAATCGCCAGCTACACCTACAGCGACGAGTATCTGAACAACTTCGGGATCGACTCGGTTCCCTACGCCCGTACCCAAACGAGCGTCGACGGCGAAAGCACCGTGGCCTACCAGCGCAACCAGGCCATGGATCCTGGCTTCGCTGGCTTCGATGCCGATCAAGGCTCTGTGCTGCAGGTGAGCCTGGCCTCCAACTCGAACCCCACGGCAGCGGGCACCAGAAAAGTGGTTGGCGGCGGCAACCGCTTCACCATCCTCTGGACCTCCCGCGTTCAGCTTGGTGCCGTGCGTCGCTCTGCCCAGCGCTCGGTGGTGAGCTACGCCTCCCTGTCCCGCACCATTCAGAGCATCCATGCTCAGGGTGGAAACATTCTTTCTATTGCGAACGCTTAATCCTTGTGCTGATCCGGCCCTTGCGGCCGGATCAGTCCGTCATGATTGGTACCTGAAACGTCTGGACCCAATCGGTGAATCCAGGGAGATTTCATCTCCTGAAACCGCCAGCTTTTGAATCATGCCCATCCTTCGTCAACCCACCAACAGCCAGCCGGGATCGAATCAGGGCTTTCAGTCTTCTGTGTCCTCCGTTCCTGTTGCCATGTCGATGATGATCGACTCCATGGTGAACATGGTGCAGAACAGCCGTCCTGATCTGAAGGCTGAGACCGACTCCAGCACCAAATGAACATCGAGCAATTTGTTGCTCAAAGCGAGGGAACATGGCGATCAATGCGATCCGGCCACTCCCTCGCTTTTCAGCAATTTGAAGAAGTCCTCAGTGAAGTTCACATATCACGAATTGACGCTTCCGATAAAGAAATTAACAACCTGATTCAATCGTCGAGCCTGGGTGAAGGATCAGAGGTCTCGGCACCGTTTCGAATGACCTGGGCTGCCGAAAGCGATTGGGAACCTGATGATCCCGATGAGGTCTCATCAGGTTCATGCCTGATTGTGCCCATTCCAAGCGATGACAGCAAAGGGGTTCTGCTTCGGAGTGTTGGCTATGCAGAAGCAGCACCAGCGGAATCCAGCTACAGCTTTCTCAGCGACGGAACATTTCTGCTCACCACGCAATACGAGCAATCCATCGCCGAAGAACGCATCTGGTTTGTCTCGGAGCATGTTCGCTGCCGCTCTTCGGTGCTCCGCACATCGGCTGGATCAGGTGTGTTGCAAACGTCCTTTGCTTCTGAAGTGCGGCGCCTGAGCAGCTGATCCCACGCCAATGTCAGACAACAACGAGGCTGTGCTCCTCTTCGCCAAGACTCTCGCAGGGCACTACAGCAATCTCCAACAATCTCAGGAGAACCCCAAGGATTTCGCTCACATCAATATCTTTTTTCGCCCGCTCCCCTGGGATGTTCTTAAAGCGCCTGGGTTTTATTCAGAGCAAAGTTATGACCACGATCCTTGGCGGCCCTACCGTCAAGGCATTCATCGTTTGCTTCCGGCCGAGGGTGAGACGTTCATCGTTGAAAACTACGGATTTGCTGATCCCATCCGGCTGGCTGGTGCAGGCCAACGGCCTGAACTCCTCAACAGCCTCAAGCCTGAGTCTCTGAAGCCACGTTGTGGCTGTGGGATGCACTTTCGCGAGGTTGAATCCGGTCGATACCTGGGTGAAGTGGAACCTGGCAAGAACTGCATGGTTCCCCGGGATGGCCGGCTGACGTATTTGGTCAGCGAAGTGGATGTCAACGCAACAGACTGGATCAGTCGCGATCGAGGCTTTGACCCCGACACGGATGAGCAGCGCTGGGGCTCCGAACACGGGCCGCTGCGATTCAAACGTGTGGCTCACCTCGGGAACGAGCTGGACCAAAACTGGCTCCAGTGGTGAGCAACCTCCTCGTCTGAGCGGCTAGACGATGTCTGCAATTGAGGCCGAGAAACAACTGAAAACCTGGATCCGATCGCAGCATCTGATTTGCGAAGGAACCGATTTCATCTTTGAAACGGTGGATCAAACCCACCTCGAAAAATTCGAGCGTTGCATTGAAGCCATCGGTGGACGGGTGCGAAAAATTGCAGCTGCCGGCAACTGGCCGATGGGCCCAAGGCGCACCTTCAAAATCCTGCGTGCTACAGCAGCAGTTCCCAGACCCGGTGGTGAGTCACTGGTGACCTATTGGGCCAAACGCGGCACCACACGCACCCGCTACGCGGAGATCAGCTGAAGCGATCAATCATCAAACCAGCCGAACCAGGTGGGTTTGCTGAAGTCAGACACCTGACTCCAACTCCGCAACAGCGTGAGCGAATCAATGGCAAAACCCTGGGCTTGGGCCAAGCCAATCACCTCATCCTGGTTCCGTGCTGATTTCACCTGGTCCTTGAGATCAGGCCGTGTTTTGACCAGCTGGATGAACGACGCCAAAGCCGCATCTTTCTCTGCATCCGTCAGGCTGGGTGCCGGGGCGCTAGCCGGCTGGGCAACGGACTGATCCCGGGTCACCGAAAAATCTGCAGGGCCAAGCATTCCCTCGGATTCAGCACCATCCATCAACAGCGCACGCCAGCGGGACAATTGACGAAATGCCCAGCTCCAATGGGCTGGATCGGCCCGGTGAACAGAGGCCAGATCGCCATCGGAGGTCTGCAACCAATCCATGGCCAGATATCTCCCCCAATCCGCCAAGGTGATCGAGTAGCCACGGATGTTGGCGTAGGCAACAATGTCGTAATGGGAGCCGAGCGTCTTGATCCCCGTGGCTAGCCCGTGATCATCCGCAATCGCCTGGACGAAACGCTCAAGTTCAGAGTTAGCCATCATCAACACTCCTGAATCCAGAGGGCAAAATTAACCTTTTCACAGATCATCTGCAGTACCAAAGGACCACCAGGGCACTGAAGAATTCGCCAGGGCACCTTTGATTCTGTTACCCCCGAATCCACCAGAATCTTGGGGGGACGCGTTGCCTGCTCAAGCGGGATAAGTGAGGCAGCCAAAGGGCTTTCGACCTGCTTCAACAATGCATTGAGATCATCAAGCGAGGCAATTTGATTCAACGCCGATCCGGATTGATGCAATTCAACAAATCGACGAATTTCTTGAGCTGCGCTTTCGGCAACGGCCATTCGGCTTAAGCTTTGGCTGGACGGGATCATAAGCCAAATGAACCATCCTCAGGTTTTTCAAATTCTTGATCGGCAATGAGCGAACGCTTCGACACTCTTTTCGCTGGAATGAGTGAAGAGACGGCGATGGAAACGTTGCTCAAGCCGCCCGCCGAGCTCAAGAATCCTGGCCTTAAATATCTCGCCGCAACCCGTCTTGGCGCCTGCCAATCCCCCGAGTCCCTTCAAAGACTCCTGGCAGCCGGAGCCAACGATTCCGACGACCTCTACGAACGCATCACCCGGCGCAAGGCCCTCGAAGCCCTGGGCCGACGCAAAGACCGCTCGGCGCTTCCTGTTCTTCTTGCTGCCCTACAGGCCGATGACGAACCCACCGTCGTCAATGCCGCTGATGCCATCGCCCGGCTGAGTACCTCTCTAAATAAGGAGGAGCAAACGGCACTGCTGCAAGCGCTTCAGGGCCCCGACAACCAACGCCGGGCGGTGCTTCAGGCCTTCTGCCGCTTGGGCATGAACGATCCCAGCGGCCAGATCGCTCATTGCCGCAACGACAGCAATCCCCTGGTAGCGGGAGCGGCCCATGCCTATGCCGTTCGGGTTTTGGGCGACCAGCAAGGCCTTCATCCGCTTGTGGAGCAACTCCGGGATGACAACCCCGGGCGACGACGGGCCGCCGTGATCGATCTGGGGGATGCGGGCCGGATCGAAGCCCTGGCGGCGTTGATCCGTTGCCCGGTCTCGATGCCCCTGCGCGCCAAGAGTGCGTTTCAGATGGCCACCAGCCAAGCCGGCGCCGTTGATCCTGATGCGACAGATCTGTTGAAGGAGCTGCTTCAGGACGATCCAAGACAGTTGAATCTGGACGGCATTCCCGATACCGCTGCCGACCCCGAAGCGATCAAGGAGGGACTGCAGCATCGGGACGAAGCACGCCAGTACGCCGCCGCCAAAGCTCTGATGGCTATGCCCAGGGGAGCGCAACTGGATCAGATCGATGCGCTGCGCTCCAGCCTCGGCAGCGACTACGGCGTCCACTACCTGCTGGCGAGCTGCACCGGACTGCTGGAGCTGCATGAACGCAGCGACCTGGTGCGAGAGGCACTGGCGGAAACAGCACCGCAATACGCGAAGTCCCGAATCGCGGGCGCCTGGAGCTGCCTGCGGCTTGGGCTGCGGGATCAAAGATCACTGTTGGAGGAGGTTGGCCGCAGCCATCCCTGGCAGCCGCTGCAGTGGAGCTGCCGAGAAGTGGCACTCCTTCTCTCTTAAATCGAAGCCACTTCGCACTTTTGTTTTTCTTTCTTTTTTCAGTGCAAATTTGTATTGAGAAGCCTGAAGCAATTGCCCCCATGACTTGGCGGGCGGCGTACGGTCCCGGGGTGATGCATCGCATCTACCCCCCTCTCCTAAGCATTTGATTATGCTCGACGCATTCTCTAGGCAGGCTGTTTCCGCTGATTCCAGCGGCAGCTTCATCGGTGGCGCTCAGCTGAACGACCTGAAGGCTTTCATCGCCGAAGGCAACAAGCGTCTGGACGCCGTGAACGCCATCACCGCCAACGCTTCCTGCGTGGTGTCCGACTCCGTTGCAGGTATCTGCTGCGAGAACACCGGCCTGACCGCCCCCAACGGTGGTGTGTACACCAACCGCAAGATGGCTGCTTGCCTGCGTGATGCTGAGATCATCATGCGCTACGTCTCCTACGCCCTGCTGGCTGGTGACGCTTCCGTGCTGCAGGACCGCTGCCTGAACGGTCTGCGCGAGACCTATGCCGCTCTGGGCGTTCCTTCCGGTTCCGCTTCCCGCGCTGTGGCCATCATGAAGGCCTCCGCCTGTGCGCACATCACCAACACCAACAACACCACTGGTGAGAAGCGCAAGATGCCTGTGACTGAGGGCGACTGCAACGCACTCTCCGCTGAGGCTGCTTCCTACTTCGACATGGTGATCAGCGCCATCAGCTGAACCGCCTGAGATTTTCAAGCACAACCTTCTTTTAAATCAATGAAGTCCGTTCTCACCACCGTCATCGGCGCCGCAGACAGCGGCTCCCGTTTCCCCACCAGCTCCGACCTGGAGTCTGTGCAGGGTTCCCTGCAGCGTGCAGCCGCCCGTCTCGAGGCTGCTGAGAAAATCGCTCAGAACTACGACGCTATCGCTCAGCGCGCTGTCGACGCCGTCTACACCCAGTACCCCAACGGTGCCACCGGCCGTCAGCCCCGCCAGTGCGCCACCGAAGGCAAGGAGAAGTGCAAGCGCGACTTCGTCCACTACCTGCGTCTGATCAACTACTCCCTGGTTGTTGGCGGCACCGGCCCTCTGGACGAACTGGCCATCAACGGTCAGCGTGAGGTCTACAAGGCCCTCAGCATCGACCCCGGCACCTACGTTGCTGGTTTCACCCAAATGCGTAACGACGGCTGCGCTCCTCGTGACCTGAGCCCCCAGGCTCTGACCGAGTACAACGCTGCTCTGGACTACGTGATCAACTCCCTCGCCTGATTCTCAGCCGAGAGATTCGATTCGAACTCCATTGCAGGGGGCGGTTCATCCGCCCCCTTTTTTCATGCTCAACCAGCGGTGGCGTTGCAGGCGGCTCGCGCACGCATCGCCACGAAGGGCTCGGGGTCATCCAGGGCCGACGCCAACTGCGCGGGAGACGCCACCATCGCAGCGGCATAACGGGCTTCCCAGAAGGGCGTCGCTTGTGGATCGAGCCAAGACGCCACCGTTGTGTCTGGATCCTTCACGAGCTTCAAACCGGCCATGGCCAACACAGCAGCCGGCTTGGATTTCATGAATTGCGGCCGGCGCGTGGTGATGGCCTCCGCAAGGATGGATTCGATCAGGCCGAGAGCCTCATCAGGCCAGGGCCCTATCCTTGAAAACAGGCGGATGAAAAAGTAATGCGCCCCATAGTCGTTGTGGGCCTCGGCATGCCATCGCTGCTCCAGAGCTGGCCAGAGCTGCTCCGCTGAATGGTCCTGCAGAGTCTGGAGTGCGAGGTAACTGCGACTGAAATCCGTGCCGAAGAATTCCTGAATCAGGAAATCGGCTGAGGGCGGCTGGTCGTAGGCGTGCACCAGTTCCAAGGCTTCCGGTCGATCGACGATCAAGCCATCAAGCAGCTCGATCAGATCAAGACCATCGTTCTGCAGCCGGCCCTCAGGCCAGAGCGCACGCAACGCCCGCATCCGAAACACCGGCGAAACAGGTGCGCGCAGGATCTGAGGCAGAAGCTCCGTTACTCCGGCATTGATCGCATCCTGAATCGCCGACTGGCGATCCATCTGATTGGGCAACAACGTCTGCTCGCCAAGAACGGAGACGTGGTCTCGGCTGCCACCCAGACGGATGCTGGCACTGATGGCCGCACCGCGGACCCCCGGCTGGTCCGAGGTTTGGAAGCTCGCAATCAACGGCTCCGCTTGGGAGACGTTCAACGCGGCAAGGCTCTGAATCAACACCCGTCGGTTCTGGGCTGGGTCTGACAACAGCTGCTGCAACGCCTCATGAACGGCGGCGTCTTGGCAGTTCAGCTGCTGAAGCGCAAAAGCAGAGTTCTCAACCAGATATGGGTCGTCGCTGTTGAGGCAGTTGGCAATGGCAGCCATGGCCTCCTGACAGCCCAGCCGTCCCAACACTTCCACAGCCTTCCGCCGCGCCAATTTGCGTGGTTGCGCTTGCTCCGGATCCATCACCAAGGCGATCAACGCCTTTTCCGTTTCGGGGCCCGGAAAGTTGATCAGATGGGCCGCCGCCATGTAGGGATCACTCTGTGACTCCAGCTCCTCAAGCGGAGTGCTCAGCAGGCGGATCGCATCGCCTTGGGACAGCCCCGGATGGATGTTGTCAAAAGCTCCGGTCAAGGCAGCACGCTCTTGGGGGGTTAATTCTGCAGGACCCCACAGGCCGCAGGGCGTGGATCTGCTCTCGTAAGGAAGATTGCGAAAGGCTCGAAAATCCCGGCAGCTGCGGCATCTTCAACGCAGTCACATCGCCTGCCATGGGACCCACCCTCGCCACATCAATTGCTGTACGAACAGGGATTGAGCCCGGTTCACGCCCTTGGACGGCACGCTCAGTGCGGGTGCCGTTTGCACAGCTCTGCCGCAGCATGCAGTCGATGCACAACCGTGGCCTTGCGATTGATCTAGTGGCGTTCTCCTACGGCTCCGGTGAAGCCAGCGCACCGGCCCCAGCAGCCGCACCCGTGGCCGCCGTTACAGAAGAGGCTCCCAAAGCTGACAAGAAGCCAGCCAAACGTGGCGGACGTCGCAAGCGCGGCTGAACTCAAGCCGGGCGATCAATCACCTGGAAGATGCCATCGGCCGGCCGGCCGGCCGTGAGTCCACTCCAATTGATCGCCTGCAGAAACCCGTCTGGATCGCGGGTTTCCACCACATCCACACCCCAGCCGCCCTGCTGAAGCGGGGCGCCGGGCGTTCCCTCGGAATCCTTACGACCACCAAGAGCCATGACGGCATGGTCGATGGAATGACCCTGATCAGCACGGATCTTGCGCCAGGCCTGACTGATCTCTTCAGCCAACTGTCCTGGAGTCGAAGTGGACTCCAGGCTGATCTTCCAATGCGGGTGGCTGAGCACTTCCGACGCTGTCACCGAATCGCACTGCTCCGCCAACGCCTTGGCCAGGGCATCAAAGGCAAGAGGAGGCACGGCGGAATCCTGGATCTGCAGGTTGTGGGAAAGGACGAATCGGGTCACAACAAACAGTGCAGTCCGGTGACCTTAGCGATGGGAGAAACGGATAATGAATGGCTGCTTCAGCCTTGCCGTGACCGAATCGATGTCTCCCGTAAGCAGCCCTGAAACGATTCAGCTGAGCGAAGAGGAAGCCGAGCAACTGGCTGAGGAGCTGAAGCAACAACTGCGGCAGGGTGAGCGTCTCGCTGGTGACACCCAGGCCATCGAGCGCATGGTGGCCGGCCTGGGAGACCGGCGTGGACTGCTGCGCCTCACCTTTGCAGAAAGCCTCGGCACCGTTGGTGGTGCTGCCGTTCCAGCCCTTTGCACCGCGATGTGCGACCACGAGAACGTGACGGTGCGCCGCGCGGCTGCCAAAACGCTGACGTTAATTTCCGATCAACGCGCCCTTCCATTCCTGCTAAAGGCTCTGCTCAACGATGCCGATCCGGTCGTCCAGGGATCAGCCGTTGGCGCCATGGCCGCCATTGGCCCCGCTGCCGTTGACGGATTGCTCGACATCCTGGTGGACACCGGCAGCACCCCGATGCAGACGGGCCTGGCCAGCTGGGGCCTGGCTTTCGTGGGCGCACGGG
Organism: Synechococcus sp. N19; assembly: GCF_900474045.1. NCBI lineage: Bacteria > Bacillati > Cyanobacteriota > Cyanophyceae > Synechococcales > Synechococcaceae > Synechococcus > Synechococcus sp. N19. The sequence goes on along the minus strand of NZ_UCNR01000002.1, from coordinate 108,538 downwards.
CCCCGGAGGCCTTGCGCAAGGCTGCCCAATCCCCCCATGCCCAGATCCGCACGGCAGCCATCGCCGCCCTCGGGGATCAAATCCAGAACCTTGGTGATGAGGATGCGCGCCAGCTGCTCACCAATGCCCTGAGGGATCCAGATGAAGACGTTCGGGCTGAAGCGACAACCCTGATGGGCAAGCTCAACGAAAGCGAATGGGCTACCCCACTGCTGCTGCCGAACCTGCAGGACGAAGCGGCACTGGTTCGCAAAAATGCCGCGTTGTCGCTGATGAAACTGGAGGACCCTTCCGTGATCGGGCTACTCCAGCAGTGCATGGAGACGGAGAGCGACCCATCCGTCGCTGTGGTGCTGAAACTTGCTGTGAATCAGCTCAGCAGAGACGACTGAACACAGTTGCACGCATCGTTCACGTAATGTCACATCCGTGGTGTTCGCGTCGAGCACTGCATGCGCAACTACGGGACGAAGGCTGAGGGGCCTTCGTCCCGTATTTTTTGCCTAGCGGCTGCTTTCCAACCGGCCGAGGGAAGCTTCCACCATCTGCCGGCACAGCGGATCGGTAGAGGGATCAGCCAGCACTTCTCTGAGACAGGCTTCTGCACTGGGATCAGGAATTTCAGCCAACGCCATGGCAGCTGACTGCACATGGGCGATGTTGTCTCCCTTGCAGATCTGAATCAGCAACGGAAGCGCTTGAACACCCACCTGGCCAAGGGCCATCACCGCCGACTGCGACACCACGGGGGAGTCGTCCGACAGTGCCTTCTCCAGCACAGCCATCGCGGCAGGAGAGAAGGTCTGATCCGGGTAGTTGGATGCAATCTGGGCGTAGGCCTTCACGCAGCTGGCGCGCACCGTGCCATCCGTACTGGCTTCAAACAGCTCCGCCAGGGGTTGCAGTGCTGTCGCACCAAAGGCTCCGAGCCCTCGCACAGCAGCGCGACGCAAGGACACATCGGGTTGATCCAACAGCGAGATCAGGCGTGGCATCGACTCGTTTGGCCAATGGTCAACCATCGCCAAATAGGCCTGGGTCTGCAGATGGGGGTTGGGATGGGCCAGATCCGCAAACAACGCATCCAGATCCGGACGTTCAACCTGCGACTGCGAAGTCATCAGAACTTAAAAACTGCAAAGCCCCCTGAACATCAGGGTTCTTTGCAGCCTAAGTGGAGCACTGCTGCCAATGAACATCATTCAAGTTGAACGACATCCGTCGACATGAGCATAAAAAAGGAGGCCTTTCGGCCTCCTGATTCCTATGAATGAGTGACGCGAAACAGGCGCTCAGGAAAGAGCGTTGATCACGTAGTCCAGGTAGGACTTGAACTCGTTCAGAGCCTGGGGGCTCATGTCGCGAGGAGCGCAAGCGCGATCGCGGGTGTAGGTGAGTGCTTCGACGTAAGGACCGGTGGGCAGACCCAGGGTGCGGTACACCTCACGAGCGCCGGCGATGCCCCACTCGTCCAGAGGGCCGGTGCCGCCGACAACCAGGCAGTAGTTGATCAGGCGCAGGTAGTGGCCCAGATCGCGGTAGCACTTGTCCACCTTGGTCTGGTTCTCACCAGCCTCACCGGGCTGCTTGAGGTAGGGGTACTTGTTGAAGCAGGCATCGCCAGCTTCCTTGGTCACGGCGTCGAGGCCAGCAGCCAGCTTCTCAGCAGCTTCGAGGCGAGCGGCGGCGCGTTGGATGTTGCCCTGGACGGCCTCGAGGTCGTTCTGGGAGGGGAAGCGACCTGCTGCGTCAGCAGCGGTCACGATGGTGGTGACGACGGATTTCATCGTTGAGATCCTTTAGATGGAGGGTGATGTTGAGGAAATGGGAAAACCCGATTGACTCAGGCGACAGCGCTGATTACGCGATCGAAGTAAGAGGCAGCCTCAGCAACAAGAGCGGAGCAATCGCCTTGGGTGGTCTCCATCTTGCGGAACTTGGAACCGCCGTTAGCCGGGGTGTTGGTCTCGCCGATGTGAGCGGTGGCGGAGGCCTTCATGATGGCCACAGCGCGGGCAGCTGACTGGGTGGGAACCCCCAGAGCGATGTAGGTCTCCTTGAGACCGTTCAGGCAGCGGTCATCCAGCACGGATGCATCGCCAGCCAGCAGGGCGTAGGAGATGTAACGAAGAACGATTTCACCGTCACGCAGGCAAGCAGCCATGCGGCGGTTGGGGTAGCAGTTACCACCTGCCTGGATCAGGCCGGTGTTCTCGCAGATCATGCCGGTGACTGCATCAGACACGATGCAGGAGGCATTGGAGGTGATGGCGTTGACAGCGTCCAGACGCTTGTTGCCTTCAGCAACGTACTGACGGAGAGCGGCGATATCGCCAGCACCCACAGCAGCAGTTTTGGCGTCAGCGCTGACGACGGAACGGGAGAATGCGTCGAGCATTGGAAAGCCAGACAAGGGGGAGGGAATGCTTCTCGACTACCAGGTGAGAAACGACGGCGCTTTCCTCAAAAAGAGAATCGAGCTGAACGTTTCAGGCTTGGCCTGCGAAGCGCCCTAAAAAAGTAACTGGGTCAACGGGCCACCCCTGCGGAAGGGGGGTGTTCACGCAACGGTTCGTCACTTAGCCGACAAATATTGCGAGTTGATGCAGAACTCTCCAGCGGCGATAGGGCCATCTGGCGAGGAATCAGAGGGCTTTTTCAGCTTGCATGCAGGTTTTTCGACCCACATCTATTAATAAGTGGGTCGCCGTAGAGGCATCACCAGCAGATCCCTGATGCGGCTTACCCTCGTGCCACCGCAGAGCACCGATGGCCGAACCCACGCTGCAAGAACTGAACGATTCGATTGCCGAACTCGAGGCGTACCGCAACCGCCTGCGCGAGGACGTGATCGCCATGGGGAAAAAGCTGAAGCTGCCGCAGAAGCGAATCGACGCCACTGTTGCTGAGCATGCGGAACTGCAACGCCTCGAAGAGGTGCTGGAGCAACTGCTCAAGCAGCAAGAGATCATGACCAACGCCTGAGCGATGACGTCGTTTGTGCCGCCAATGACCATGGCGGACTTCCTCCAGGCCAGCCGCGGCACCTGGTTGAACCGCCGCTCGATTCATCACCTCGACCATCAGGACGATGAAGCGGCTGATTCCAATCTGGTGATCGAGCCATTCGATGCCTCCGACCCCGTTGTGCAGCGGGTCTGCGACGCACTGCAGGTGGCGACAGACCGCGCCGCCGGTGGAGGCCGCTTCTGGTGGGAAAGCAACCTCAAAAAGGCGGTTCGAAACGATGACTACGCCGCAGTCATCGTCGATGTGCCTGAACAGGGCAACCCCCGTAAGGGCTTTTTGCTTCGTGACGTCGGTTACGTCGAGAAAAAATCGGTGGTTAGCACTTACACCTTCGCCGATGACGGCGTTCTCACCATCACAACCCGATACGACACGAATGTGGGAACAGAGCGTTGCTGGTTCGTGACCGATCAGGTGCGCATGCGCGTGAGTTCCGTGCAGTGCCTCGATGGCGTGTCGATGACGACGTACTGCACTGAACTGCGCTGCCCCAGCGACGACGACATCAAGGCCATGGCCGACAAGGCCCGCCAGGTCGCTGACTCACCCGTGCTGGAGACCACACACTGATGTTCGATTCCTTCCTCGACCAACTTCATCAGGGCATTCAGGAGCGGGGGGGCCAACCCGCTTCTGTACCCGAGGGATTGCAACACTGCCAATCCAGCAAAAGCGGCGGAAAGATCGAAAGCTGGCTCTGGAGTGTTCCAGGCTTCCGCCGTTGGCGCGTCACCCGGCTCGATGCCGGCGACAGCCTGCAAGTTCTCAATTCAGTGGCCTATCCCGAACACGGCCTGGACCACCCACTCATGGGGGTGGACCTGCTTTGGTTCGGCGCCCGTCAGAAATTGGTGGCCGTTCTCGACTTTCAGCCGCTGATTCAGGACAAGGAGTACCTGGAGCGCCACTTCACAGGGCTCAGGGCTCTGCACGAGCAGTACCCCGAGCTGAACGGTGAGGAAACCATGCGCTCCTTCGATCCCAACCAATACTTCTCTCCTTGGTTGCTGTTCTGCCGCGGCGGTGCCGACGAAGCGGAAGGATCGCTTCCCCAAGCTTTCGATGCCTTTCTCTCGGCTTATTGGTCGATGCATGACCAAGCCAAAGGGCAGTCAGCATTGGCGGCATCCGAGGTGGAACGACTCCAAAACGCCTACGACGTTTACAGCGCTGAACGCGATCCAGCCCACGGCTTGTTCACCAGCCATTTCGGCAAGGACTGGTCCGACCGATTCCTGCACGAATTCCTCTTCCCCGCCAGTCAGCCCGCATGAGCCTCCCCCTCCGCACGTCGAGTCTTGAACCCGTCCAGATCCCTGGATGGCGCTGGCAGCCTTTTCTCGACACCGCCGTCGCCGCTCTGGCCCCTCTGCAGCCGAAGCCTTATCCGGTAGCAGAACGATTCCTGCAGAAAGAGGGGAGCACGGGGTCCAAGGCGAAACCCGTCCACGTCAGCACGGCCACCTGGGCCTGCTCAACCGAAAAGCTGCGCCAGGTGCGCTGTGCCTGTGTTGAAGCCGGTGCCGCTGCATCGGTGCTCAATTTCGTGATCAACCCCAGCAGCCGTTTTGATCTTCCGTTCTTCGGAGCCGATCTGGTGACGCTGCCCAACGGGCACTTGCTTGCTCTTGACCTGCAGCCTGTCGACAAGACAGATCCCGATCACACGGGACCGGTCTGGCAGCGACTGATGCCCCTGTTCGAGCGCTGGCGCGCCGAACTGCCCGACGGGGGCCCCATCCCTGACGAGGCAAAGCCGTATTTCTCACCTGCCTTTCTCTGGACTCGGATCCCGCTGGGGGAAGAAGGTGATGCGCTGATTGACCGCGTGATCCGTCCGGCCTTTGCGGACTACCTCCAGCTCTACCTGGCGTTGGTGGAGGAGGCACAGGCCGTGGACGATGAGCGTGCGGCACTTCTGCTTTCGGGCCAGAAGCGCTACACGGCCTATCGCGCCGAGAAAGATCCAGCCCGCGGCATGTTGACGCGCTTCTACGGCAGCGAATGGACGGAGTCGTACATCCACGGCGTGCTGTTTGACCTCGAAGAAGCCGCCGCCACTTCCTTGTCGCCGCAAGGGAGTTAAGCATTATGAACAGCTTTCGGGAGGCTCCCGAGCAGTTGGTCAGAATCGCGGACGTCGGGATCGAGGCAATAGCCTTCTGCCATCCCTCCAAGTCTGAAATTCCCTTCCAGACGTAGTTCACAGGAACAACAACCATGTTCGACGCCTTCACCAAGGTTGTCGCCCAGGCCGACGCCCGGGGACAATTCATCAGCACCAGCGAGATCGACGCCCTCGCTGCCATGGTTTCCGACAGCAACAAGCGTCTGGATGCCGTTAACCGCATCTCCAGCAACGCTTCCACCATCGTTGCTTCCGCTGCCCGCCAGCTGTTCGCTCAGCAGCCTGCCCTGATCGCCCCCGGCGGCAACGCTTACACCTCCCGTCGTATGGCTGCTTGCCTGCGCGACATGGAGATCATCCTTCGCTACGTCACCTATTCCGCTTTCACCGGCGACGCTTCCGTGATGGAAGACCGCTGCCTGAACGGCCTGCGTGAGACCTACCTGGCCCTCGGCACCCCCGGTGCTTCTGTCGCCGCCGGCGTGAACCTGATGAAGGACGCCGCTTTGGCCATCGTCAACGACAAAGCTGGCATCGCCGCTGGTGACTGCGCCTCCCTGAGCAGCGAAATCGGCACCTACTTCGACCGCGCCGCCGCCTCCGTCGCCTGATCGGCGCCTGGATTCGACGTCTTTCATTCACATAACGATCAATGAAAACTCCCCTCACCGAAGCTGTTGCAGCAGCAGATTCCCAGGGCCGCTTCCTGAGCAACACCGAAGTTCAGGCTGCCTCCGGTCGCTTCAACCGTGCCAAGGCCAGCCTCGAGGCTGCCAAGGCTCTCACCAGCAAGGCTGATTCCCTGGTGAATGGAGCTGCACAGGCCGTTTACACCAAGTTCCCCTACACCACCCAGATGGAGGGGTCCAATTACTCCGCCACTTCGGAAGGCAAAGCCAAGTGCTCCCGTGACGTGGGCTACTACCTGCGCATGATCACCTACTGCCTCGTGGCAGGTGGCACCGGCCCCATGGACGACTACCTGATCGCTGGTCTCGACGAGATCAACCGCACCTTCGAGCTCTCCCCGTCCTGGTATGTGGAAGCTCTGAAGCACATCAAGGCCAATCACGGCCTCAGCGGCGATGCTGCTACCGAAGCCAACAGCTACATCGATTACGCCATCAACGCCCTGATCTGATCAGCCGACGTTGCGTTCCAAGCCCCCCTCGGGGGGCTTTTTTTATTGTTCTTTTTCGGCCCCATCAGAGCGCTGTGATCACCCCAAACGTTCGGCGTTTTCTCAACCTGCTCTGCGGCGAATACAGCAACCAGCAGCAAGCCTTCGACAATCCACCCCTCTATGCCCACATCTTTCTGAGGTATCGCCCGCTCATACAGCTCCATCCAGGGTCAATTCTGCTCGAACAGACCTATGCCGTTGATCCCAAGCATCCCTATCGGTTGCGCATGATCCGCGCTGAAGAGCAGGCCTCCGGCGCCATCAAGCTCTGGAATCACACCTTCCGTGATCCGGAACGCTTCGCCGGAGCCACGTTTGATCCACAACTGCGCCTTGCCATTCAGGACAGCGACCTGATCAGCCTGGATCAGTGCCACTACCAAGTGCTCGAACAGCCAGACGGCTACCACGGCGCCATGGAACCAGGCTGCAAATGCATCGTGCAACGGAATGGCAAAGACACCGTGCTGGTGAGCAGCTTTCATTTGCAGGGAGACTCCCTTGCGACCCTCGATCGCGGTCATGACCCAGAAACCAATGAGCGTTGCTGGGGCTCGGTGGCGGGACCGTTCCGGTTCAAACGAACTGAAAGCTGGACAGCCGACATGGCATCGGCCTGGGTGTGATGGAACCGCTGAGTGAAACGCAGGTGATCCAAAACCTCCGCCAGACGGAGGACCCTTCGGCGCAGTACTACGCCGCCTGGTGGCTCGGAAAAATGCGCAGCCAGCATCCCGATGCCACCCCTCTTCTGCTAAGGGCTCTTGAAGCACTGGATGCCACGCCGATTGATCCAGAGCAGCGCGGTGTCGCTCTCAACGCAATCCGTGCCCTCGGTCTACTCAGGGACATGAGAGCGGAACAACCTCTTCTGGCGCTGCTGCACTCCAACGATTACACCGTGCGAGAGGAGGTGGTCCGCACGCTTGGTGCCATGGGCAGCTGTGGGGCTGTTGAGGGCATCCGCGCCTTGCTTGCCAGTGGATTGGAGGGAGCAGGAGCTGAGCAACCCTCATCCCCCCTGCTCAACGAACCCTGTGAAGCACTGCTGGAAGCCCTGGGGGACATCGGTGATGGCAGCAGCAGCAATCTCGCGGTGATTCATCCGTTCACAGAGCACCCTCGGCCCTTGATCCGTTCAGCGGCCTGCCGAGCATTGCTGCAGCTGACCGGACTTGATCAATGGGGGATGGAACTGAAAAAGCTGCTGAACCATCCAGAACCCCTGGTGCGCCGCGGCGCGCTGCTCGACCTCGGCGCCACCGGCTGGATCGCCGCCGTGCCCTCGATCCGCACGGCGGCGGTGGAACCCAGCCTCAAGCTGGTTGCACTCCGAGAGGTGGCGGAACGCAACGACGACCCCGATGACGTTCTCGACGCAATGGACGGACTGCTCTGATGACCACAACAGCATTGGACCAGGCGCTTCAGACGCTCGAGCGGGCCACCAGTACTCCTGAGCTGGTCAAAGCAACGCAAGCCCTTTGTGCACTGAACGACCTTGAGGCCGCCAAACCGCTCGTGAAGGTGCTGGGGTTCAACAATCCAGCGGTGGCAGCCGTGGCAACACAGGGGCTGATTCAACTGGGACGGGACACCATTCCCATCCTTCTGGTGAGCCTGGATGCCCGCAATTACGGCGCACGGGCCTGGGTGGTGAAGGTGATTGCCGCCCTGCGGGATCCACGGGGTCTTGACCTCCTGGAGCATGCCCTTCAGGCCGACATCGCTCCGAGCGTGCGGCGCTCCGCAACCCGTGGCCTAGCGGACTTGGAGTTAAGTGAAGACGCAGCGCACGATCAGCTTGTGCGCTGTTTCGAGGGACTGCTCAAAGCCGTGCGAGACGACGAGTGGGTGGTGCGTTATGCAGCGGCCTACGGACTCGAGCAACGCTTGAACAGCGCAGCTGTGTCAGCGCACCTCGCCGAACAGGGCCTGGCCGCACTGAACCAGCTCGCATCCGATGCGGAAGGTGTCAGGGTGGTGCAGCTGCGGGCTCTGAAAGCCCTACAACGCCTCAACGCCGGATGACCCAGAAACTGTTGTTCGTCTGCCTCGGCAACATCTGCCGCTCACCGGCAGCCGAAGGTGTCTTCCTGCATCTGCTTGAAGAGCGTGGCCTCAGTGATCAGTTCGTGGTGGATTCCGCCGGAACGGGCGGATGGCATGTGGGCAACCCGGCAGACCGACGCATGCAGGCTGCCGCCAACCGCCGCGGCATCAACCTCCCCAGCCGAGCAAGGCAGATCAGCCTCGACGATTTCTCGAGTTTCGATCTGGTGCTGACCATGGACGACGACAATCTCGCGGCCGTCCAGGGACTGGCTCGCGAAGCCGGGCCCCAAGCAACGGCCAGCATCAAGCCCATGCTCAGCTACGCCGGCCGGTTCTCTGAAACGGAAGTACCGGATCCCTATTACGGGGGCGAGGCGGGCTTCGAGCATGTGCTCGACCTGCTCGAGGATGCCTGCGCCAACCTGCTCGAGGAGCTCAGCCCGCCGGCGTAGGCCAGGCTTCTTCAGCCACCCGAGACCGGAACTGCCCCACCAGGGCATCGATCACAGCCTCGATGCTCATGCCATCGGTCACGAGCTCAACGGCATCGTCCGCCTGCACCAGAGGAGCCTCCTCACGGGTGCTGTCGAGGTGATCCCGTTCGGCGATCTGTGCTTCAAGCTCAGATCGCTCAGGCACCGGGAAGCCCCGCTGCTCCAGATCCAGAGCCCGGCGCCGGGCCCGTTCGCCCACCGTGGCCGTGAGGAACACCTTCAGATCCGCATCCGGGAAAACAGCGGTGCCGATGTCGCGGCCTTCTGCCACCAAACCACCCTTGGCACCCATCGCTTTCTGTTGAGCCGTCAGCGCTTGCCTGACGCAACGGTGGGCGGCTACAGCCGAAACCGACGCGGTGACCTCCGGCGAGCGAATCGCGTCACTCACGTCCTGCCCATTCACCAACACCTGCTGGCCACCACCGGGCAGCGACCGCAGCTGAAGGTCAAGGTCGTTCAACAGCGGTGCAATCGACGCCGCATCCTGGGGGTCCACACCGTTCTGTTGCACCAACCAGGTCACCGACCGATACATCGCACCGGTGTCGAGGTAAACCAGCCCCATCCGCTCAGCAAAGGCCCGAGTCACGGTGCTTTTGCCAGCACCGGCAGGGCCATCGATGGCAACAAGAGGCTGGCGGGTCATCAGGAATACGTGATCAATCAAACGGGTCGTCCCGCAACGCACCGCCGCGGCCAAAAGTGAGATGGCCGTTTCAGAGCCACAGGGCTGAAGGGTGCGGGGATCGACCCTCTCTACATACTCCACTTCAAGCCCTGCTTCAGCGAGGCTCTGTCGCACCGAAGTCTCAGGATCACTGGGATCGGCACGACGCAGTGCCGCCGGCAGAGCAGCGGCTCGAGCCCGATCAGCAGAGGAGAGGTATTGGTTGCGGGAACTCAACGCCAGACCATCGGATTCACGAACGGTGGGAACGCCCTGCACTGCCACGCCCAGATCAAGATCGGCCACGAGCCGGCGCAGGATCACCAGCTGCTGCCAGTCCTTCTCACCCAGCCAAAGGCAAGACGGCTCCACCAGCTGCAGCAGTCGGGCCACGACAGTGACCACCCCATCAAAGTGACCAGGACGGGAGGGTCCACACAGATGGGTCTGCAGGTCAGCCGGTGCTGAACGCGACACCGCTGACTGGAGGCCACTTGGATAAATGGCGACGACACTCGGGGCCCAAAGGGCATGGGCGCCACAACGTTCGGCTAAATCGCGATCCGCTTCGAGGGTTCGCGGGTAGCGATCAAAGTCTTCAGCTGGCCCGAATTGGAGTGGATTAACGAACACGCTCACGAGCACAGGACCCTGTGCCGCAGCGAGGCGGATCAGCTCACCATGACCCTGGTGCAACCCCCCCATGGTGGGCACGAATTGCAGAGGTCCACCGAGGTTGCCCCGGAAACGTTCCAGCTCGACCTGGGTGGAGAGAACGACGCAGCTCAGCGGAGCACCTCAAGCTTGACCTGGGCAATTCCAGAGGCAGTCAGCCCCAGGTCAGAGGCGGCGCCGTGGCCCAGGTCGATCACCCGGTGATCAATGAAAGGTCCGCGATCGTTGATGCGGATCACGGCCGTGCGCCCGTTCCAGAGGTTGGTGACGCGCACTTTTGTTCCAAAGGGAAGCGTGCGGTGGGCCGCCGTCATCGTGCCGCGCTTGTAAACCTCACCGTTGGCCGTGAGGTTGCCGTAAAAACCGGGGCCGTACCAACTGGCCTCACCAGTGATGACCTTCACCACCTCGGGCACGACCTTCAGCTTCGGCTTGGGGACCTCAGGGGAAGGAGGTGCAAGAACCGGTTTGACCTCCGCCGTAGAAAGCGTTGCCTGCAGCCCAGAGGCCTGGGGCTCGACCATCAGATCCAGAGGGTCAAGGGGCTCTGCACCGTTGACCGAAAGGAAATCACTGGCCACGACCGGCAGGAGGGCCGCACTGCCTGAGATCGCTCCGGAGAGCGTGGCCAACGTCAGGAGGACTCGCATGCAGAACGGCGTGGCCAAGGTCTTGGAACTGAGCGCGCAGCTCTCGGCCGTTGGCAGGCCTCACAAAAAAGATTGTTGCGAACTTAAAAAGGGTGCTCTTGGAAAGAAACTGGGCGCCATCAGAGCGATCGGCACAGCCACCCAGGCCCGCCTCTTTCGCTAATCCGCGTGCCGACTGGCAGATCAACGCCGGAACGCAAGCCCCCGGGCATAAGCCGAGAGTGAATAGTCGATAAGCACAGATAATCAGCTGCTGTGCCGACAAGCTAATCGGCACAGGTTCCGTGGCATTGCAGGATCAATGCATCGGATTCGTTCCATGGATTACAAGAGCGCTGGAGTTGACGTTGAGGCCGGGCGCGCGTTCGTGCAACGCATCAAGGCGTCTGTGGAAGCCACCCACCGAGCGGAGGTCATCGGCGGCCTTGGCGGTTTTGGCGGGCTGATGCGACTTCCAGCCGGATTGCGCAAGCCCCTTCTGGTCTCAGGCACCGATGGTGTCGGAACCAAACTTGAGCTGGCCCAGGAGCATGGCAGCCATCACGGCGTGGGCATCGACCTGGTGGCGATGTGCGTCAACGACGTGATCACCTCAGGAGCCGCGCCGCTCTTCTTCCTGGATTACATGGCCACCGGGGCCTTAGCGCCATCGGCAATGGCCGAGGTCGTTGAAGGAATCGCCGATGGCTGCAGGCAGAGCGGCTGCGCCCTACTCGGCGGCGAAACGGCAGAGATGCCGGGGTTTTACCCGAAGGGGCGCTACGACCTCGCCGGCTTTTGTGTAGCCGTCGTCGAAGAAGACGAGCTCATTGATGGCCAGCGCATCCAACCTGGCGACAGCGTGATCGGTCTGGCCAGCAGCGGCGTGCACAGCAACGGCTTCAGCCTGGTGCGCAAGGTGCTGGAGAAGGCCAACGCCAATGCGAACACCGTGTATGGCGACGACCAGCGCCCTCTCATCGACGACCTGCTGGCGCCGACAACCCTGTATGCCGACCTGGTGCAGCACCTGCTGCAGATCGGATGCGAGCTCCACGGCATGGCCCATATCACCGGCGGAGGACTCCCGGAAAACCTGCCGCGCTGCCTGCCGGATGGCTGCTCTGCGCGCATCGATGCCTCCAGCTGGACAAGACCACCCCTGTTCCGATGGCTGCAGGAGGCCGGAGACATTCCCGAAAGAGACCTGTGGCACACGTTCAACCTCGGCATCGGTTTCTGCCTGGTGGTGCCGGCTGGGAGCGAAACCGCTGTGATCGAGCATTGCCGCGGCAAGAACCATCGGGCTTGGGTGATTGGCAACGTGACTTCCAACACCCCAGGCAGCACCGCTGTTCTGGAAGGTGTTCCCGCCTGATTACGTCAGTTTCAGACAGGTTTAAAGCAGTCGACCACGCCCCAGAAGGGATCGAATAAGCTGCCCTGAAGCACATCGGAACCTTTTCCGATAGCGGCGTCAATACATTTTTTTTCAATGCCTTTTGATAAGCCCCAGCGCATTACGCGCCGTCGATCGTCTGCAGGTCCTGTTCCTCCGAGGCGTCCTTTGCCATCAGGCCAGGACAGGCAACAGGGCTACAGGCAGGGTCCACGACCAACTTTTCTCACGCTCCGGGATCACGGCAAGGTGTTCGTGGCCGACATGCCCCACCTTTCGGATGGGCAACTGGCTCACATCGGCAAGGAAGCCCAGGAGGTTTTGGAAAGCCTCGAACGGCGGATTCAAGACATGGAGCAGGAGCTCAGTCATGGTCCTCAGGAGCGCGACACCCTGATCAAGGCGTCCACCAAGCGCGATGTCACACGCAGGTTCATCCGGGCAATTCAGGACGAGCAGGAACATCGCCAGAACAACCCCGCTCTGAGGAGCGCTGCTGGCGAATCGCTTCCGCGCACCTTTCTGGAGGTCGCCCGGCATCGACTGCCTGGGGCAACCTTTGATTCCTTGCTGCAGGAAGCCCTCGCCGCCTGTGCCCAGCAACAGGACACTGCCCCAGCCCCCACTCGCCTGGAACCCTCGCAGGACAAAGTCGTTCCGATTCGCAATGACGGCGACAGCCTCCCGGTGGTGGTGAGTCCAGCCCCTGAATCCGCCTCGGAGGCCTGAGCACAACACTCAGCGGCTCTGGAAGGGATTGGCGGGCATCCGCTCGCTGCAATGGAGCCGGGCCGAATCCAACCGCTGAAACTCCTGCGGTGACAACGACCACTGCAGCGCAGCGGCGACATCCCTGGCCTGCTCTGGAGTTCGCAGCCCCGGGATCGGCGTTGTGCCAAGAGCTCTGCACCAGTTCAAAGCGACTTGAACCATCGATGCCCCGCGATCGATCGCGATGGCCTGCATCGCACTGCGCAACTCAAGACTTGCCGGAAGCAGGCGCTGGAACAGGCGTTGTCTCAACCAGGTGACAGGACGCCTCTCCTCAGACCCGGGAGCACAACCCAGCACGCCGAAAGCCAGAGGGCTGTAGGCCAACACCTCCACGCCAAGCTCCCTGCTGACGGCAATCAACTCGCGCAGCTGATCATCCGCAGGTGCCAAGAGCGAGCACTGCACCTGAACGCTGCGTAGGGAAACGCCCCGCTCCAACAGACGGCGATGGATCAACAACAGGCGTTGGGGGCCCAGGTTGGACAGGCCCAACTCCTCAACCCGGCCAGACAGAACAAGATCAGCCAAGCCATCAAGAAGGCCTGTCTCCTGCCAGGGGGCATAGCGCGCTGTGCTCCAGTGCAGCTGCACCCGCCGAAGCTGCCCCTTAAGCCTCGTTCGACTGGCCTCAAAGGCGGCATCAAAGCCCCGACGCCCCCATCGCCAGGGGAATGGGGCCAACTTCGTGGCCACCGTCAACTGGGATCGACGCAGGGATGGCAACTCGGCCATGAAGTCGCCAAGCAACGCCTCACTGCGTCCACTTTGGCTCCCCGTTCCATAGGAATCCGCCGTGTCGATCAAGTTGAGCCCAGAGCTGAGGGCCTGACGAAACGTGGCACGAAGTCGAGCGTCGTCCCGCTGGGCGTCGTATCCCCAAACCGCCTTGTTGCCCCAGGCCCAGGTGCCGAAACCGATGCCGTTCAACGGGGCGATGCTGCTGCCAGCCATGATCGCCACCAGCCCGTCCCGTTGCGTCATGACCGCATCCCCCGCGCAGGAACCTGCGCGATCGACCGATCAAGCCGTGGAGGGATCGACTGCGGACGCGGAACGCATCCTCTGCAACCACTGCCGCAGAACCGCCAGCAATGGCATTCGCTGCCTGGGCATGTGCGTTGCCGACAGCGATTACTGATGCTTCATCTCTGGATGGCGCCACTGCTGCTTGCCGTGCCAGCAACGGTCAATCCAGCTCAGGCTTTTGGCCGTCTGGAGCACAGGCCTGCGCATTGCCGCATCGTCGTCGGTGGGCGTTCTTTGGCATGCGAGCGCTTGCAGATCAACGCGAACGGGAGCCGTGGCCTGCGGCTTCGATTCATCGGAGAAGATCAAGAAACGGGGGGCAGCTACCAGTTGAGCTTCGTCAGCCTGGATGGAGATCAAGGCAGTCCGCTCAGCTGCAATAACTCAGGCTGCCGCGTGGATTCACGCCGCTGGAGCGCAACCCTGCTCAGCACGTCATGGGTTCGCTTTGATGCCAGAGGCCTCCCCAAGGGCCTTCCTACAACCCGTATAGCCCAGGGGCGTTGCTGGATTGATGCGAACACGGTGAGCTGCGAGAGTCACTCACGCAACGTTGCCGGCATGAGCGCGGAGGCTCAACTGTGATGAGGATTGAAAGGCGGCACCCAGATTCGAACTGGGGATAAAGGATTTGCAATCCTCTGCCTTACCACTTGGCCATGCCGCCGCCCGGGAACAGCCGTCCCCATCAGGGGATCGTATCAGTCATGCCCCTGGCTCTCTGCTGTTTCTCTGCAACGGCCACGGAGAAGACCTGATCACCCTGCGGATCATCCAGGCCGTGCATCGGCGCGCACCGCGACGCCCCCTGACCGTGCTTCCTCTGGTGGGTGCCGGACGGGTGTTTGATGCTGCTGTTCAGCAGGGATGGTTGACACGCCTGGGGCCAAAAGCGGCCTTGCCCAGTGGTGGCTTCAGCAACCAAAGCCTGAGAGGGCTGCTGGCAGACGTCAGGGCTGGACTCCCCAGCCTGAGCTGGAGTCAATGGCAGTTGGTACGACGCCTGGGACATGAGCGCCAACCCATCGTTGCCGTGGGTGATTTGCTGCCGCTGCTGATGGCCTGGAGCAGTGGCGCCCCCTTCGGCTTCATCGGCACTCCCAAAAGCGACTACACCTGGCTCAGCGGTCCCGGACGAGCCAAAAGCGACTGCTACCACCGGCTCAAAGGCAGTGAGTGGGATCCCTGGGAATGGCGCCTGATGCGCTCGCGCCGTTGTGAACTGGTGGCCATGCGTGATCGGCTCACGGCACGAGGCTTGCAACGCAAGGGCGTGAGCGCCCTTGCGCCGGGCAATCCGATGATGGATGGCCTTCAGGTCCAACCGCTGCCATCGGCCCTGGACCGCTGCCGCCGAGTGCTCCTGCTATGCGGAAGTCGCATGCCGGAGGCCCAGCGAAACCTGCAGCGGTTGGTTCGCAGTGCCATGGCGCTTCCCGGCCGTGTGCCGATGGCACTGCTCGTGGCCGTGGGCGCCCAACCCGATGCAGAGGCCCTGAGCAACAGTCTTGAACAACTGGGGTTTCGACGCAGCCTTCCGCCTTCAGACCAACTGGGTGCCGAAGCCTGCTGGGTGAAAGGAGCCTGCCTGGTGCTGATCGGGCGAGGTTGCTTTGACCAATGGGCCGGCTGGGCAGAAGCCGGCATCGCCACCGCCGGAACGGCAACGGAACAACTGGTGGGGCTGGGCATTCCGGCCCTGTCCCTGCCGGGAACAGGACCGCAGTTCAAGCCGGGCTTCGCTCGCCGTCAAAGCCGCCTGCTGGGGGGTGCGGTTCGTCCCTGCTCTGATGAATCCGAGCTTACGAGACGGCTCGAATTTCTCCTGGACGACCCGACACTCCGCTCCCACCTGGGACGGATCGGCACGCAGCGGATGGGGCCAGCAGGGGGAAGCGATCAGCTGGCACGCCTGATCCTGGATCGCTTCAACGGATACTGAAGATCTTCGGTTGGTTGCGATGGCCGCGATTCAAGACCCCACCCTCGTCAAACTTTGTGCCCAGTTGGCGAGTCGACTGAGCATCAGCCTTGCCAGTGCCCGGCGCCAGGTGGAACAAGCCGCGGCCCGAGAAGGACATCGCGATGTGGAGGGACGGCGAGCAATGGCTGAATCCATGCTGGCCGCCCTCGACAAGGACAACGGTGACCACTCCCGTCAGCTGGACGCGTTGCTCGAGAACAGCGAAGGCGACGGCAATTTCATGCTGGAAGACTGAGCCCCAACCTCAGTGCTCAAAGATCTGGTGAAAGCGCAGTCGATCCAGCTCGGCTACCACCGGAACGCACTGGAAGCAGCGTTGCGCCAGATCCCAGCGCCCTTCCCGCCGCAACATCTGCTCCAGGCGCTCACGGGCTGGCAGCAGATAGCGCACATCGTTGGCGGCGTAGGCCAGCTGGGCATCCGTGAGTTCGTCCACCCGGCCCCAGTCACTGCTCTGGGCGCCCTTGTCCAGCTCAACGCCGACCAATTCCATCACCAGATCCTTGAGGCCATGGCGGGGGGTGTACGTGCGGCCGAGCCGACTGCCGACCTTGGTGCAGAACACGGGGTTCACTTCGGTCCCCAAACCGGCGGCAAGCGCAGCCACATCAAAACGGGCGAAGTGAAACACCTTCTCCACCGTGGGCGCCTCAAACAGGCGCTTGAGATTCGGCGCCTCGGTCTGGCCCAGGCCAATGCGGACGCAGGCCACACGGTCTTCGGCGTCGGCGATCTGAACCAGGCAAAGCCGATCACGCCCATGGATCAGCCCCATCGCTTCGGTATCAACCGCAAGCCGCGGGGACTGCAGATAGCGCTCCGTCCAAGCTGCATCGAGGTCGCGATCAAAGACGGCGAATTCCGCTGGGGATGACGACTTCTCAGCCATGACTTCAGGAAGGGATAGGGCCAGTGTGGCCAATCGCCTCCACAGCAAATCTCAATACTCTCCTCTTGAATCTCGAAATGGGATCGCTTTTGATTGGTGAAGTCGTCCCGCGCCTGTGTTCTCTCGAAGAAAGCCTTCGCGCACCTGTCTGGCAGACATCGAGCAGTACTTCCATCAGCCGCCGCCGCAGTTCCTCGATCTCGAGCTGGCTGTCTGCTGGATCCTCGAGTGCTTGCTCAAAGACGACAACTACCCCTCCGGACTCCTGCAAAAACTGATCCGGGAGGAGCCCCAACTGCGGCTTTCTGAAACCGTGCTGCAACAGGCCCTGGAGTTCCTTGAGCAACAGGGCTCGATCAGCAGTTACACCCAACGCTGCCCGAGCCGCGGACGGCCACGGCGCATGCTGCACCTTGAATCCAATGCACGCGGCGAAGCCGAGCGACTGATGCAGCCCTGGCGCAGCTGGCTGGACTCCCACCGGTTCGCCTTGAACTAAGCGATTCAGCCGGCGCAAGGCTTAAAAAGGTTGAACATCAACGGGATGCCATGCCTGCAGGATTCCAATCCACCCTCCTGCTGACTGTTCTGCTGGCGATTGGTCTGGTCTTCTTTCTGCGTGCAGCCAGCAAAGACCGAACCACAGTGGTGGACGTGATGTCCCCCCAACCCCCCATCACCGTGCTTGACGGGCTCAGCACTTGGCTGGAAGAGCGCGGCTGGAGCCGGGATGGCGGCGATGCTGAGCGCCAGGTGCTCCGCTTCAAGGGGAAAGTGGCCTCCAGCCAACCCCTTGCGGTGTTGCTGTCAGTACTGGCGGCCATTGGCTCCGCCTGCTTCGGCCTGGTCCTGCGTCAGCTGGCACCGCAACTGCACTGGTGGCCTCTGCTACTGATCGGCCTCGGCCCTCTGGCAGGAGCTGTCTACACACGGCGGGCCGCTCGCACAGAAGCCCTTGAACTGCAACTCCTTCCTGCTCCCAAGGGAGACGGCAGCGCCATTCGTCTGCGGGCTCATCGGGACGAATTGATCGCCATCGAACTGGAACTGGCTGAGACCCTGCAACTCGCCAGTGACGGATCCCTGCTCTCCTCCCCCATCTAAACCATGCATCTGCCGGCCTGGATGCGACGGCGTCGCTTGGCCTCAGGACTTGCCATCGCAGGCCTGTCACTGGCAACCCTGGCGATGACCAAGGCTGCGGAACAGCACAACTGGCTTGGCACAGCCGAGCCCAGCAAAAAAACAGCACCGAAACAGCCAGCCCCCTGTCCTGAGCCCGGCACGCCAGATCCCTTGCTCGGCCCACGCACAAAGAAACCCGGGAGCTGGGTTGGCAGAAGCCCTGTGCAGAGCAACCTGCCAATCGTCGTCATGGCAGGACACGCCGACTCCCAGGGCACTGCCAGTCCAGGGACCCCTGGATATGCCGTGGATAAGCAGACGCGAGCGCCGATGCAACCGGGCATTCGCGATGAGCTGTTCTGGAACCGCGAAGTTCAGGCCGCTGTGGTGACCCAAGGCCAGGCCCGTGGCTTGAACATCCGCGCTTACATCCCGCCGTCCATCAGCATCGCGAACGATGACGACCCCAGCACCAACTGGTCGAAGGCCAAGGTCTTTTCAGAGCGTGGTGAATATGTCCTGGAGATCCATTTCGATGCCTACCGGCCCCATGGCTTCGGTTCCGGCCTGATTCCGGTGCTCCCAAATGTGCGCGAACTGAATGTCGTCGATGAAAGCCTGGCCCAGGCATTTGGGCGCTACCCACGCCTGTTCCGCGGAGGCCTTGGCGGTCCGCGGCGCGGGATCGGAATTCTTGAAATCGCCATGCTGGAGCCCCCTCTCGAGACGAAACTGAGGGATCCACGCTCCAGAGGTCACACGGTGAATTGCCTGGCCGAGCGCGTGGTGAACGCGCTCGTTCAAGGCGTCATTTAGTTAATCGCTCCATGGGGGCGGCAGCGCTCATCCAGCGAGGCATCACCGAGCCAGTCCTGCGGCTTAGTGAACAGTTCGGTCAGCAGGGCTTCCCTTGATCCGGCCTCGGCGGTGTAGCCGTACTCCCAACGCACCAGCGGGGGCAGAGACATCAGGATCGACTCCGTGCGTCCATTGGTCTGCAGGCCGAATATCGTGCCGCGATCCCACACCAGGTTGAACTCCACATAACGTCCCCGGCGATAGAGCTGAAAGTCCCTTTCGCGATCGCCATAGGCCATCGGGTGGCGCTTCTCCACGATGGGGGCATAGGCGGGAAGAAAGGCTCTGCCATTGGCTTGACCCAAGGAGAACAGCTGCTCCCAGCTCAACGGCCGAGCCCCCAAACGGGCTGACACCTGAGCCGCAGGTCCGGAGGGATCCTGGCCCTTGTAGAGAGTGCCGTTGGCGTCTTGGTAGTCGTAAAAGATGCCGCCAACGCCGCGGGTTTCACCACGGTGCTTCAAATAAAAGTATTCATCGCACCAGGGCTTGAACACCTTGTGCAGATCCGGGTGAACTGAATCACAGGCCGCCTGGTGGGTGCGATGGAAATGACGGGCGTCGTCGAGGAACGGGTAGTAGGGCGTGAGGTCGGCACCGCCGCCGAACCACCACACCGGGCCAGCCTCGAAGTAGCGGTAATTGAGGTGAACCGTCGGGATGTATGGATTGCGCGGATGCAGAACCATCGAGGTTCCCGTGGCAAACCAGGGATGCCCCTTGGCCTCAGGACGCTGCTTGAGGATCGACGGGGGCAGTTCTTCGCCTTGAACCTCGGAGAAATTCACGCCGCCCTGTTCAAAGACGCGCCCCTCACTCATCACCCGGGAGCGCCCACCACCCCCTTCAGGCCTGACCCAACTCTCCTCAACGAAGCGGCCTTCACCGTCGAGGGCTTCCAGGCCCGCACAGATTTCGTCCTGCAGCCCCATCACCATCGCCCGGGCCCGCTCTCTGGAATCGCTGGGGGGCAGCTCAAGGGGAGCCTTGCTGACACCCACGTCCTGGCGTCCGAGGACGCGGCGAATCAGGGAGCGGACCATGTGTCAGAGACTGAAGACATCGAAACCTAACCAGGTCACCCCAGGCCTGGACAAGCATCCGTCAGGGACTGTCACGGGCGGCCCCCCTAGGATCCGGCTTGCCTTGATGAAACGGATGACCCCGGTCGAGCAGGCCAACCAAGCCCTCCAGCAAGTCAAAGATGCCGGCAGTGGCAAAACGGCCCTGGAGCTCGGCTGGATCGAACAGATCCGCATCACCCCGCCGCGGGCTGTGTTTCGCCTCAGCCTTCCAGGCTTCGCCCAAAGCCAGCGAGACCGCATCGTGGCCGAAGCACGGGGCGCTCTGATGGCGCTCGATGGCATTGACGACGTGCAGATCGAGATCGGCCAACCGCCAAGCCAAGGGGGCATTGGCCAGGCCGGCCATGGTCAGCCGGCGGAACGCCAATCGATCCCCGGCGTCCGCCAGGTGATTGCCGTGAGCAGCGGCAAGGGCGGCGTCGGCAAGAGCACCGTCGCGGTCAATCTGGCCTGCGCCCTCGCCCAGACCGGCCTGCGGGTCGGACTTCTGGACGCCGATATTTACGGGCCGAACGCACCCACCATGCTGGGCGTCGCTGACCAAACACCTGAGGTGCAGGGCAGCGGCGATCAGCAGCGGATTGTCCCGATCGAGACCTGCGGCATCGCCATGGTGTCGATGGGTCTGCTGATCGACGATCACCAGCCTGTGATCTGGCGCGGCCCGATGCTCAACGGCATCATTCGACAGTTCCTGTATCAGGCCGAATGGGGTGAGCGGGACGTTCTCATCGTTGATCTGCCGCCGGGCACCGGTGATGCACAGCTCTCCCTAGCCCAGGCAGTGCCGATGGCGGGCGTTGTGATCGTGACCACCCCACAACAGGTGTCGCTGCAGGATGCGCGACGGGGGCTCGCCATGTTCCGGCAGATGGGCATTCCCGTCCTGGGCGTGGTGGAGAACATGAGCGCCTTCATTCCTCCGGACCGTCCCGACTGCCGCTACGCCCTCTTCGGCAGTGGCGGCGGCGCCCAACTCGCTGCGGATTACGACGTACCCCTGCTGGCTCAGATCCCCATGGAAATGCCCGTGCAGGAAGGCGGTGACACGGGGCGACCGATCGTGATCAACCGCAGCGACTCCGCCAGCGCCGCTGAGTTCAAGGGCCTTGCGACAGCGGTGCTCAAGGCCGTCACCCAGCCCATCTGACGATGTTCAGCCGACGTGACCGCCGCAGATCGCACCGGGAGTGGGTGCTCTGGGGTGTTCCGCTCGGAATGATCACCATCGCCGGGGTGCTGATCGCCAGCACCCAACGCCAGGCGGACTATGCCGACTGGTATCACCACTGGATCACCGCGGCCTTCGGAGTGCTGCTGGCGCTGGGACTGGAACGGCTGCCGTTGCAGCGTCTCCGGCCTCTTTTGGTTCCCGTCTACGCCCTCACGGTGATCAGCCTGGTGGCGGTGCGCGTGATTGGAACCACAGCGCTGGGCGCCCAACGCTGGATCAGCATTGGCGGGGTTCATGTTCAGCCATCGGAGTTCGCCAAGATCGCGGCGATCCTGCTCGTGGCAGCAGTCCTGTCGCGACACCCGGTGGAACGACCGGTTGATCTGATGCGCCCGCTCGGGGTGATTGCAGTGCCGTGGCTGTTGGTGTTCATCCAGCCTGATCTCGGCACATCGCTTGTGTTCGGCGCCCTGATGCTCACCATGCTCTATTGGTCGGGGATGCCGGTCGAGTGGGTGATTCTGTTGTTGTCACCGCTGGTGACGGCCCTGCTCTCAGGCCTTCTCCCCTGGGCCATGGCCCTCTGGATCCCGCTGATGGGAGTTCTCGCATACCGCTCCTTGCCCTGGAAACGTCCTGCAGCCACAGCAACCCTGGCCATCCACGGCGCCATGGCTGCCGTGACGCCATGGCTCTGGATGCATGGTTTGAAGGACTATCAACGGGACCGTTTGGTGCTGTTCCTCGACCCAAGTCAGGATCCATTGGGCGGGGGCTATCACCTGCTCCAGAGCACCGTTGGCATCGGTTCAGGCGGCGTCTTGGGCACAGGTCTTCTTCAAGGACAACTGACCAAGCTTCGTTTCATCCCTGAACAACACACCGATTTCATCTTCAGCGCCCTGGGTGAGGAAACCGGCTTTATTGGCTGCCTTTTGGTGGTTCTTGGCTTTGCCGCGTTGATGGCACGGCTGCTCCAGATCGCACGCAATGCCCGCACCGACTTCGAATCACTCGTGGTGATCGGGATCGGCACGATGCTGATGTTCCAGGTGGTGGTCAACATCTTCATGACCATCGGCTTGGGCCCCGTCACAGGAATCCCCCTGCCCTTCCTCAGTTATGGGCGCTCAGCCATGGTGGTGAACTTCATAGCGCTCGGCCTCTGCTTGTCGGTAGTCCGGCAAAGCCGTCGCTCCTTGGCGCACCTCCGTTGACCGGCCCCTCCTTCACAGACCTGCGGCAACGGCTGGCACAGGACGTGCCCCAGGGCCGCTGCGATGAGATTGGTGTGCGGCGGCTTTGGTGGGCGGCCCTGGAAACCCTGCAACAGGACCTGCTTGAGCGAGGCCTGGAACGCGGCATCTGGCTGGCTGCCCCCCTGCCAGCCCTCTACGAACCGGAATTACTGCAACATCTGCAGGGATGGGTGTGGGCTCCAGATCAAATGGATCAACTGAGTCCGCATCCAACGGCACTGCCGGGACGGTCCAGCAGCGATGAGTCCGGTTCCCTGCGGGGATTTCAACGCTTGTCCCTAGGCCCCGACGACGGAGATGACCCACTGCTGCTGGTGATCACACCCGAGGTCCAGGTGGCCCTTGCCCTGCATGGGCCGCCCCAGAAGCGGCAGCTGCTGATGCGATGCGACCCGGCCACGCTCAGTGATGTGCTGGTGCAGCTGGGAGGACGGCTGGAGCACCAGTCACCAGCGCAGGCCGAGCAGCTGCGCAAAGCGCTCGAATCGATCGGCTCCCTGCAGAGCAATGCAGCCTGGTCAGAACAGTTCTGGCCCCGTCTCACGGAGCGGCTCACCGGCACAGCCCCCGGGCTGATGCTGCAACCCATCCAGGCTGAGCGCCCACCGGAAGCGCCCAGCCATGGAGATCTGAATTTGCTGGAAGCGATCACCCATGAGGTGCGCACCCCGCTGGCCACGATCCGAACACTGATCCGCTCTCTGCTGCGGCGAAAGGATCTGGCTGATGTCGTTGTGAATCGCTTGCGGCAGATCGATGTGGAATGCAGCGAGCAGATCGATCGATTTGGCCTGATCTTCCATGCCGCTGAACTGCAACGGGAACCCAACGAGGCCAATCTGGCCCGCACGGATTTGCAGGCCATGCTGAGCGCCCTTGCACCCAGCTGGACGGAGCAGCTGAACCGTCGCGGGATCGCCCTGGAGCTGGATCTCAGCGCCGACCTACCGGCGATCCTCAGTGACTCCCGTCGACTGGAACCGATGCTGGGGGGTCTGATCGACCGCAGCACCAGGGGGCTCCCCTCCGGCAGTCAGCTCACACTTCACCTCCAGGCAGCCGGTCCACGGGTGAAGCTTCAGCTGCATGTGGAGCATCCCGACAGGAGCCAGGCCGCGGAGGCCGGCCCGTCTCCCCAGCGCGAGGACGTGGGCACCGTCCTGAGCTGGGATCCCAGCACCGGGAGCCTGCAGTTAAGCCAGGATGCGACCCGCCAGATGATGGCCAGCCTGGGAGGCCGCTATCAGCCCAGGCGCGACCGCGACATCACCGTTTTTTTCCCGGTGCATACGCCCGGAGAGTGATGGGTTTGTTGACGGGTGTGAAGCTTGCTGTCGGAGCTCAAAACAGGCCCCAATGACGGTGCTACTTTCCAGCCATAACGGCTCTTGTGGATTCTTTCAGCCATGGCAGCAACGGCGTTGAACGGTCAACTTCCCCAGCACATCGCCAGCACTGGCGGCCTTCTGAATTCAGCGGAGACTGAAGAGAAATACGCAATCACTTGGACCAGCAAGACAGAGCAGGCTTTTGAGCTGCCCACCGGTGGCGCCGCTCTGATGAACTCAGGTGAAAACCTGATGTATTTCGCTCGCAAGGAACAGTGCCTAGCCCTCGGCACCCAGCTGCGCACAAAATTCAAGCCCCGGATCGAGGACTACAAGATCTACCGGATCTACCCCGGTGGCGACACCGAGTTCCTGCATCCCAAGGATGGTGTGTTCTCCGAAAAGGTGAACGAAGGTCGTCCCATGGTGGGCCACAACCCACGTCGCATTGGCCAGAACGTCAACCCGGCCAACATCAAGTTCAGCGGCCGCAACACCTTCGACGCCTGATCTCTCAAAACCGATGCCCGGAGGTCATGATCTCCGGGTCCCGGCTGCGATGATCAGGTCATGTTTAGTCCCGATCGCGACGCCTTTCATCAGGCTGTTTGCAGTGGTGCCAACCTGATTCCTCTGGCTCAGAGTTGGCCCGCAGATCTTGAAACACCCCTCACCACCTGGATCAAGGTGGGTGACGGAAGGCCTCCTGGCGTGCTGCTGGAGTCCGTCGAGGGTGGTGAAACCTTGGGGCGTTGGAGTGTGATCGCCTGCGATCCGCTCTGGACGGCGTCTGCGCGCAACGATCGTCTGACGCGCACCTGGCGAGACGGTCGTGAAGAGACCTTCAACGGCAATCCATTCGAATCCCTGCGCGACTGCTTGGCGCCGTACTCCTGCGTCAACCTGCCGGGCCTCCCTCCACTTGGGCAGCTGTATGGCGTTTGGGGTTACGAACTCATCCAGTGGATCGAACCCACCGTCGCCGTTCATCCCCGCGCCGCTGCCGATCCCCCGGATGGGATCTGGATGTTGATGGACGCGATCCTGATCTTTGATCAGGTGAAACGACAAATCACCGCTGTTGCCTTTGGCGACCTCTCCAACGGAGCGGATGAGGAGCAGGCCTGGCATACCGCAATCGGACGGATTGAGGCCCTGCGCCAGCGGATGGACGCACCTCTGCCGGCCGTCAAACCACTCACCTGGGACGCGAGAAGCAAAGAGCTTCCCGCGGTGCGCTCCAACCGCAGCCGCGATGAATTCGAAGCCGCCGTCGACACCGCCAAGGAACACATCGCAGCCGGCGATGTGTTCCAACTGGTGATCAGTCAGCGCCTGGAAACCGAGGTGCCTCAATCGCCCCTGGAGCTGTACCGCAGTTTGCGGATGGTGAATCCTTCCCCATATATGGCGTTCTTCGACTTTGGGGACTGGCAACTGATTGGCTCCAGTCCGGAAGTGATGGTTCAAGCCGAACCCGCTGCTGATGGCATCCACGCCAGCCTTCGCCCCATCGCCGGAACTCGGCCGCGCGGCACCACGCCCCTGGAAGACCGCGAACTGGAAGCTGACCTGCTGGCCGACCCCAAGGAAAGGGCTGAGCACGTGATGCTGGTGGATCTTGGCCGCAATGACCTCGGCAGGGTCTGTCAGCCCGGAAGCGTGGCCGTGCAAGACCTGATGGTGATCGAGCGCTACTCCCACGTGATGCACATCGTCAGCCAAGTCGAAGGACGCCTCGGCCCGACGCACGACGTGTGGGATCTGCTGATGGCGGCGTTCCCCGCCGGCACCGTGAGCGGCGCACCGAAAATCCGGGCGATGCAACTCATCCACGTGCTGGAGCCCGATGCCCGCGGGCCCTATTCGGGGGTGTACGGATCCGTTGATCTGGCTGGGGCCCTCAACACGGCGATCACGATCCGCACCATGGTGGTGCAACCCCGTGATGGCGGGGGATGCCGGGTGAAAGTGCAGGCCGGAGCCGGCGTTGTGGCAGATTCACGGCCGACGGCGGAGTTTGAGGAGACCCTCAACAAAGCCCGGGGAATGCTGACCGCACTGGCTTGCCTGAATCCACCGGGATGACAGCGCACCCCCTTTTGCTGAAAGGCTTCGAGGTTGAACTGTTCACCGGTCGGAGCAACGGAGCCAACGTGGGCGTCGCCCCCGAGGTAGCCAGGGACCTGCCTGGCTTCGTGACGGAACCGGACCGTCGCAACCTCGAATACGTCACCGACCCGATCCGGGATTACGCCGAACTGCCCGAGGCGCTGCTCGCTCCCCGGCGGACGCTGCGGCGGTGGCTGCAGAAGCGGGAGCTGACGCTGCTCCCCGGCAGCGCCATGAGCCTGGGTGACAGCAGCCGATTCGAACGCTCCGACCCTGAAAACGCCTATCACGCGCTGATTGAACAGCTTTATGGCACCAGGGTCGTGACAGCCAGCATCCATATCAACCTTGGGATCACCGATCTCAACTGGTTGTTTGCAGCAGTGCGGCTCGTGCGCTGCGAAGCGGCTCTGCTGCTTGCCCTGAGTGCAAGTTCTCCCTTCCTGGACGGGCAGAGCACCAGCCACCACTCGCAGCGATGGCATCAATTCCCGCTCACCCCCGCTGCAGTTCCTCTCTTTAGGGATCACCAGCACTACATCGAGTGGGTGGAGGAGCAGCTGTCCACGGGTGCCATGCGCAACGAGCGTCACCTGTGGACGTCGGTTCGGCCCAATGGTCCGCGGCGCCCCTACGACCTCAACCGGTTGGAATTAAGGATCTGTGATCTGGTCACCAATCCCGATCAGCTGCTGGCGATCACCTGTCTGCTGGAGCTGCGGCTGCTGGCCCTCAAAAACAACATCGAAAGCCTCGATCCACTCCGCAGCAGTTGGCTGAGCGCCGCTGAACTGGTCCAGCTCGCCGACAGCAACGACGCCGCCGTAGCCCGATCCAGCCTGAATGCTGAACTCAGGCATTGGCAGGACGGCCGTGTCATCAACTGCAAAGACTGGCTGCTGGAGCTGATTGATCAGCTCACTCCCCTGGCCAAATCGCTCCAGCTCAGCGACTGCTTGAAGCCCTTGGATTCCCTGCTTGTTGATGGAAACCAGGCTATGCGCTGGGAAGCGGCCCATGGCCAGGGGCAATCCATCGAAAACCTGCTTCAGGAAGGGATCCAGCGGATGGAGGAGGAGGAACGGATCTCCACCGGGGAAGCCTGTTTGGGATGATCATGTCGAGTTCGTCGCAGCGTGGAGACTTCATGCCCGAGTCCACCACCCCTGTCTCCGAGCAAGAGACTGCACGCTTGAGCGGTGGCGGATCCGGCGCAGGACAGCTTCTTCAGCACCGGCTGGACCTGATTGAGGACCTCTGGAAGTCGGTGCTGCGCAGCGAGTGCCCACCGGAGCAGAGCGAACGCCTACTGAGGCTCAAACAACTCAGCGACCCCGTCTCGATGGGAGGGCGAGATGGCGACAGCACGAGCGAGGCGATCGTCGAGCTGATCAAGGCCATGGACCTTTCGGAGGCCATCTCGGCCGCCCGTGCCTTTTCGCTGTATTTCCAGCTCATCAACATCCTTGAGCAACGGATCGAGGAAGACAGCTATCTCGACAGCCTGAGACCCAATGCCAGTGCTGACGCGGCGCAACGAGACGCCTTTGATCCCTTCGCCCCGCCCCTCGCCAACCAGACCGATCCAGCCACCTTTGGAGAGGTGTTCGAGCGGCTGCGGCGGATGAACGTTCCCCCCGCGCAGGTGGAACAACTGCTGCGGGAACTGGACATCCGGCTGGTCTTCACCGCGCACCCGACGGAGATCGTGCGGCACACGGTGCGGCACAAACAGAGGCGGGTGGCCAACCTGCTCCAGCAACTTCAATCCGACGCCCCTCTGGCGCATCAGCTGCGGGAGGACTGCCGCGACCAACTGGAGGAGGAAATCCGCCTGTGGTGGCGCACCGATGAACTCCACCAGTTCAAACCCACCGTCATCGACGAGGTGGATTCAACCCTGCACTACTTCCAGCAGGTGTTGTTTGACGCGATGCCGCAATTGCGCCGAAGGCTGATTTCCGCCCTGCATCGCCACTACCCCGATGTCCAGGTCCCCCAGGCGTCGTTCTGCACCTTCGGCTCCTGGGTGGGTTCCGATCGGGACGGAAATCCTTCGGTCACACCCGAGATCACCTGGCGAACCGCCTGTTACCAGCGACAGCTGATGCTGGAGCTCTACATCAGTTCTGTGCAGTCGCTCCGGCAGCAGCTGAGCATCTCCATGCAGTGGAGTCAGGTGGCTCCATCACTGCTGGAGTCGCTCGAGATGGATCGGCTCCGGTTCCCTGAGATCTACGAGCGCAGAGCAGCGCGATACCGACTGGAGCCCTACCGCCTGAAGCTCTGCTATGTGCTCGAAAAACTGGAGCGCACCCTCGCCCGCAACAACCAACTGTCGGAAGCGGGCTGGCAGATGCCCTGTGAGGCGCTGGCCGATCCCAAGGATGGGCTCGGTAACGCTGAGGTTCTCCACTACACCTCGGTGGACCAGTTCCGCAGTGATCTGGAGTTGGTGCGCAACAGCCTCGTGAGCACCGAACTGAGCTGCGAACAGCTCGACACCCTGCTGCACCAGGTGCACATCTTCGGGTTCTCACTGGCCAGCCTGGACATCCGTCAGGAGAGCACCCGCCACAGCGATGCCATCGACGAGCTCACCCGCAGCCTTGAACTGCCCCAGGCCTATGGGGACATGGATGAGACGGAGCGGATGGCATGGCTCCTGCAGGAACTGCAGACCCGTCGCCCCCTGATCCCGCCTGCCGCCAGCTGGTCGGCAGCGACAGCCGAGACGCTGGCGGTGTTCCGAATGCTGCAGCGCCTCCAGGAGGAGTTCGGTCCGCGGATCTGCAACTCCTACGTGATCTCCATGAGCCACACGGCCTCGGATCTCTTGGAGGTCCTGCTGCTGGCCAAGGAGGCGGGCCTTGTAGACCCGCCCAACAAACGGGCCTCCCTGTTGGTGGTGCCGCTGTTCGAAACCGTGGAGGATCTCCAACGGGCCCCCGAAGTGATGGAGGGGCTGTTCAAAACGCCGCTGTACCGCGAACTCCTCCCCGTTGTGGGGCAGCAGAAGCAGCCGCTGCAGGAGCTGATGCTGGGCTATTCCGACAGCAACAAGGATTCCGGCTTCCTCTCCAGCAACTGGGAAATTCATCAGGCTCAGATCGCCCTTCAGGAACTCGCCAGCCGCCAGGACGTGGCGCTTCGCCTCTTCCACGGCCGCGGTGGATCCGTCAGTCGTGGGGGTGGGCCGGCCTATCAGGCGATCCTGGCTCAACCCAGCGGCACACTGCAGGGCCGGATCAAAATCACCGAACAGGGCGAAGTGCTGGCCTCGAAGTACAGCCTGCCCGAGTTGGCGCTCTACAACCTGGAGACCGTCACCACGGCCGTGGTGCAGAACAGCCTGGTGACCAACCAGCTTGATGCGACACCGAGCTGGAACCAGCTGATGAGTCGCCTAGCCACCCGCTCACGGGACCATTACCGGGCTCTGGTTCACGACAATCCCGATCTGGTGGCGTTTTTCCAGCAGGTCACACCGATCGAGGAAATCAGCAAGCTGCAGATCTCCAGTCGACCAGCCCGACGCAAAACCGGTGCCAAGGACCTCTCCAGCCTGCGGGCCATTCCCTGGGTCTTCGGCTGGACCCAGAGTCGTTTCCTACTGCCGAGCTGGTTTGGCTTCGGCACGGCGCTGTCGGAAGAAGTGGGCTGCGACTCCGAACAGCTCGACCTGCTGCGGCGCCTCCATCAACGTTGGCCGTTCTTCCGGATGCTCATTTCCAAAGTGGAAATGACCCTCTCCAAGGTGGATCTCGACCTGGCCCATCACTACATGAACAGCCTGGGGCACCCGGAACAGCGGGAAGCCTTTGAAGCGATTTTCGAGGTGATCGCCAAGGAATACGAACTCACCCGAAAACTGGTTCTTGAAATCACGGGCCAAAACAGACTGCTGGGCGCTGATCAAGGGCTGCAGCTGTCGGTTGATCTGCGGAACCGCACCATCGTTCCCCTGGGCTTCCTGCAGGTTGCGCTGCTGAAGCGGCTGCGGGATCAGAACCGGCAACCGCCCATGAGTGAGACGCCAGGCGCCCCCGAAGACACCCGCACCTACAGCCGCAGTGAACTGCTGCGGGGAGCCTTGCTCACCCTCAACGGCATTGCAGCCGGCATGCGCAACACCGGCTAATCCACAGTGCTGTCGTTCCTTCAACAACCCTCGATTCCACCCTTGCCCGAGGGAACGCGACTCGAAACATCAACCCCTCCCACCTCCCACCAGCTCAACACGTTGCTGATGTCCTGCGGGGAATCAACCCACCCTGAGGAACGCTGGGAGCTCGCCCTTCAGCGCAGCCTGTGGCAGATCAGCATCCTGGAAGAATCAACAGGGGAACTGATCGGATTTGTGCGGGCCACCAGTGATCTGGCCCTCAACGCCAATCTTTGGAACCTCGCCGCCAAACCAGGGCCGAACCAAGGGGCCCTTTTCGCCGTTCTGGTGCACCGTGCCCTGCAGATTCTGCGCCGGGATCTGCCGGGCTGCAGCCTTTCAATCTCGGCCCCTGCGGATGCACTGGAAGCTCTCAAACAGCAGGGTTTCCTGATTGATCCCAATGGCATTCGCGCCATGGGCCTCAGCCTGAGCTGAGACATTGAGTTCAAACACGAGCATGGAGGGACTCGAACCCCCGACCCTCAGAACCGGAATCTGATGCTCTATCCAACTGAGCTACATGCCCACCGATCGGCGTTAAGCCGCAGTGATATCGAGCGGCAACCGTCCCGATACAGGTACCTTACTCACTGGTCGCCCCAGCACCCATCCGGCTCCACAGGCTCCAACTGCAGGGCTTCCGGAACCACACCGTTCTGCAGCTGGAACTGACGCAGCCACGCCTTTTGGTGATCGGGCCCAATGGCATCGGCAAGTCCAACCTGCTCGAAGCGGTTGAGCTGCTGGGCAGCCTGCGCTCCCATCGCTGCAGCAATGATCGCGATCTGATCCAGTGGGACGCTCCACAGGCCCTGATCCGGGCCGACGTGGGGGATGGGGATCGTCTGGAGCTGGAACTGCGCCGCCAAGGTGGCCGTCAGGCCAAACGGAACGGCAAGCTGCTGGATCGGCAGCTGGACCTGATTGGTCCGCTGCGCTGCATCGGCTTCAGCGCTCTGGATCTTGATCTGGTGCGGGGCGAACCCGCCCTACGACGCCAGTGGCTGGACCGCGTCGTGCTGCAGCTCGAACCGGTGTATGCCGATCTGATGGCACGGCTGAACCGGTTGCTGCGGCAGCGCAGCCAGCTCTGGCGCCAGCGGCAGGTCTCCAGTGGCGAACGCCATGCACTGCTTGATGCCTTTGACGTTCAGATGGCGCTGGTGAGCACCCGAATTCACCGGCGACGGCAACGGGCCCTGCATCGGCTGGAACCGATCGCCCAACGCTGGCAGGCCCACCTCAGCGGGGGCACAGAAGCACTGGAACTGCACTACAAGCCCGGCAGCAAGCTTGGCGGGGAGGATGCCGAAGAACCCTGGCGACTCGCCATCGAGGAGCAACTGCGCCAGCAGCGGGGAGAGGAGGAACGGCTCGGCAGCTGCCGCGTGGGCCCGCACCGCGATGAGATCGCCCTGCTGCTGGGGGGCAGCCCGGCACGACGGTTTGGCTCCGCAGGCCAGCAGAGGTCGCTGGTGCTGGGCCTGAAGCTCGCCGAACTGGAGCTGGTGACCCAGCTGTGTGGGGAGCCACCCCTGCTACTTCTTGATGATGTACTGGCCGAACTTGATCCAACCCGCCAGCAGCTTCTGCTTGAGGCCGTGGGCGAATCGCATCAATGCCTGGTAAGCGCCACCCACCTCGAGGGCTTTGGCGGCGGATGGCAGCAGCAGGCCCAAATTCTCGGCGCAAGAGAGCTGAGACCCGACCTGAAGATCGGATAAGGTGGCGGACCTGTTTTTCTCTCATCGCCTGATGGAGCAGACCCTCTCTGAACTGCATCCCAACCCGGGATGGGGGGCACCTGAGATTCATGCCACCGACATGGTCGGCAAACACTGCATTCTCGAGCTCTACGACTGCGATCCGAGCCGGCTCGACGACGAAGCATTCATCCGCACAACGATCACCTCAGCAGCCAAAGGCGCTGGTGCGACGCTGCTGAACCTGATCACCCATCAATTTCAACCCCAGGGCGTCACGGGCCTGGCCCTGCTGGCGGAATCCCACATTTCGATCCACACCTGGCCGGAATCCGGCTACGCCGCGGTTGATGTGTTCACCTGTGGTGACCACACCATGCCGGAACAGGCCTGCGCGATTCTCTGCAGTGAGCTTCAAGCGAAACGCCATGCGCTGAAAAGCTTTCTGCGTGAAACACCTGCGGCCATTGCCACTGGGGTGAGAGAGCCTGTGGAAATGCCGAGCCAGCTCCCCAGCTGATCCGGCCCAGGCGAAATCAGCGGCGGTTCAGCTTGCCGCTGACCAGACCTTCAAGATCCAGATTGACGGAGGTGAAGCCAAGGGAGCGAAAAGCCTCCACCAGAGGCTCGCTCTCCGCCAGCGCGAGCACAGCGCGGATCTGTTCGCTGGGCACCTCAATCCGTGCGGCGAGACCATGGGATCGCACACGGACGGAGCCGAATCCCCTGGCCATCAACCAGGCTTCCGCCTGACCCACCCGCTTCAACCGCTCGGCGCTGATGCTTTCGCCATAGGGGAAGCGGGAGGCCAGGCAGGGCTGCGCCGGTTTGTCCCACCAGGGAAAACCAAGGGCCCTCGACAGCGAACGAATCGTGGATTTGTCGATCGACAATTCCGCCAGGGGGGAGCGAACTCCCGCCTGGCGGGCCGCGTCAATGCCAGGCCGGTAATCACCTAGGTCATCAAGGTTGACTCCATCAATCACCAACGCGTCTCCAGCCGCTGCGGCAATGGGCTGAAGGTGCTGGTGCAGTTCACGCTTGCAGGCAAAGCAGCGATCCACAGGGTTGCTGCTGTAGTCCGGGTCGTTCAACTCGGCCGTCGCACACTCCCGATGCGGGATGCCGATCCAGGAGGCTTGATCACGGGCTTCCCGCAACAGATGCGGTGCCAGGGCCGGGGAGACACCTGTTACCGCCAGAGCGGCATCGCCATGGGCTTCGTAGGCCATCGCCGCCACCAGGGTGCTGTCGACTCCACCGGAATAGGCCACACAAAGGGCAGATTGGTCTGCCATCCACTGCCGCAGGTTCGCCAGCAGCTGCTGCTCTCGATCCGCCAAAGGCTCCTGCAACCGAAACATCAGCGGGGAAAACCAGTTGAGCTAGGTAGGCTCCAACGGTAAGAGCTGTCCCCATGCCTCGAAGCATTGGCATCGTCACCGCAGCGGACAGCCGCGAGCGCAGCCATGGACAGCTGCACATCTATGACGGCGAGGGCAAGGGCAAAAGCCAGGCAGCCCTTGGGGTTGTGTTGCGCACCATTGGGCTCGGCATCTGCGAACAACGCCAGACCCGGGTGCTGCTGTTGCGCTTTCTCAAAGGCCCAGGCCGGGCCTACGACGAGGATGCGGCCATCGAAGCTCTGCAACAGGGCTTCCCCCATCTGATCGACCACCTGCGCACCGGACGGGCCGATCACTTCACCGCTGATGAAGCCACCCGGTTCGACCGCGACGAAGCCCAGCGGGGCTGGGTGATCGCCAAGGGCGCGATCGCCAGCGCCCTCTACTCGGTGGTGGTTCTGGACGAGCTGAATCCTGTGCTCGATCTCGGCCTGCTGGACCTGGAGGACGTGGTGCGCACCCTCAGCAACCGGCCGGAGGGGATGGAGATCATCGTCACCGGTCGGGCTGCACCGGCCCCCTTGGTGCGTGAGGCCGACCTCCACTCCGAGATGCGGGCCCATCGCCGTCCGGGCATGAACGACACCCGGGTGGTGCCTCTCAATGTGAGCAGCGGCGTCGAGATCTACACCGGTGAAGGCAAAGGCAAATCAACCAGTGCGCTGGGCAAAGCGCTGCAGGCCATCGGGAGGGGCATCAGCCAGGACAAGAGCCATCGGGTCTTGATCCTGCAGTGGCTCAAAGGCGGCAGCGGTTACACCGAAGATGCAGCCATCGCTGCCCTTCGCGAGAGCTATCCCCATCTGGTGGACCACCTCCGCTCCGGCCGCGATGCCATCGTCTGGCGGGGCCAGCAGGAACCGATCGATTACGTGGAGGCTGAGAGGGCCTGGGAGATCGCTCGAGCCGCCATCTCCAGCGGCCTCTACAAGACTGTGATCCTCGATGAGTTAAACCCCACGGTCGATTTGGAGCTGCTCCCCGTTGAGCCGATCCTGCAGACCCTGCTGCGCAAACCGGCGGAAACCGAGGTGATCATCACGGGGCGCTGCAAAAACCCGCCCGCCTACTTCGATCTGGCCAGCATCCATTCCGAAATGGTGTGCCACAAGCACTACGCCGAACAGGGCGTGGACCTGAAGCGTGGGGTGGATTACTAATTCTGGGGTTCAGTAGCGAGGGATTACAGGATCCACCTGCTGAGACCAGGCATCAATTCCACCGGTCACATTCGTTGCCGCGATGCCCTGCTTAGCCAACAGCTCAACGGCCCTGGCAGAGCGCCCCCCGAGCTTGCAGTGCACCAAAAGGCGCCGTCCCTCTGCCAATGCACGAATGCGATCGATCGCCTCACCACTCTCCAGCGAAGCCAACGGCACCAAGTGGCTTCCTTCAATCGAAGCCACCTCTGCTTCAGCAGGATTGCGCACATCAACCAGCGCAATCTCGTCTGGAGCGGAGTCGAGCAGGGCCTTCAGCTCCATGACAGTGATGGCTTCCATCTCCGATGACGCCGGACGGCACAACTGGCGGTAGTCAATCAGGCTCTCGACTTTCGGTCGGTCGGGATCAACGCGGAGGGTAAGTTCGCGAAATCGCATCGCCAGGGCGTCGACCACCAACAGCCGACCGTCCAGGCACTCACCAATGCCGGTGATCAGTTTGATCGCCTCGGTGGCCTGAAGCAGACCGATCAACCCCGGCATCACACCCATCACCCCAGCCTCCGAGCAAGACGGAACAGCGTCCGGGGGAGGGGGTTCCGGCAGCAGATCGCGGTAATTGGGGCTCGTCGGCGTGAGGTTGAACACGCTGACCTGACCGTCAAAGCGCTGCACGGAGCCGTAGACGAGGGGCTTGCCGAGCAACACACAGGCGTCGTTGATCAGATACCGGCTGGGGAAGTTGTCGGTGCCGTCACAGACCAGGTCATAGGCACCGATGAGATCCAAAGCATTGCCCACATCCAGCATATGTTCATGCACCTCCACCTTGCAGTGGGGATTGAGGTCGTGGATCCGCGCTGCGGCTGAGCGGGCCTTGGAGCCGCCAACCCCGCTGGAGCTGTGGATCACCTGCCGCTGGAGATTGGACAGCTCCACCACATCTCCATCCACGATTCCAATACGACCAACCCCTGCCGCGGCCAAATACAGCAACAGGGGGGATCCCAGCCCACCGCTGCCAACACAAAGCACAGAAGCAGACTTCAACCGGAGCTGACCGGCAGCACCAACCTCGGGAAGGATCAGATGGCGGGCGTAGCGCCCCCGCTCATCGGCACTCAGCATCGCGTGGTCATGCATGGTTTTGAGTGTCCCAGAGCTGAATCGGGATTTCATCCACACTGCGGTCCCCATGCAGCCACCAGGCCCGCAGGCCAAGCGAGGCAGAGAGGATCAACATCAGACTCTCCGTTTGTCCCAAGCGCCGATCCTGGGGCGAGGGAACGGGCGCGGACGCCGGATGGGAATGGGCCACGCCAAGACAACGTTGATGGCGATCCCGCGCCCATCGCTGGGCTGCCAACTGCTCCCTCGGATCCACCAGAAACCTGCTGCGACGGTCGTGGACAGGCTGCTGACCGGATGCACCCCGTCCCCAGACATTGCAACAGGGCCAGGTCGTGGTCAGCCTCAAACAGCCTGAATTCGTCCGTTGTCCCAGCAGCAAGGCGCAGCCTTCTTCGGGGTGGGGCGCCAACAAAATCCGGGCCAGATCCGTGTGGCATCGGTGATCAATTTGCAGCACGGATGGCGTAGACCCCGTCGCACCGATACGCTCAGCTGAAATTGTGAAGGATTTAGTCGTTCTCATGAGTGACGCCACCACTGAAGTTAAGGATGCCGCCACAACCGTGACGACACCGCTCGAAACCCCTGAACAGGAGGACACCACCTCCTTCGCTGAGCGCTACAGCGACGTACTGGGCAAGGTGAACGACACGCTCGATCAGGTCGACTGGAGCCAGATGGGACGCATCGGCAAGATCGTCGGCATCTTTGCTGCCGTGATCATTGCCCAGATCCTGATCAAGGGAATCCTCGACACGATCAACCTGTTGCCGATCGTTCCGGGCCTGCTGGAACTGCTCGGCGTGGTTGTGGTGGGCCAATGGAGCTGGAAGAACCTCACCACCAGCGACAAGCGCAATGCACTGGTTCAGCGTGTTCAAACCCTCCGGAAGGAGTATCTGGGCTGAGCCTCAAAGCCTCCGAGCCAGATCTTTGAGACTGGCTCGGCATTGGCTCAGATAACTCCCCCCAAACAAATTGGCGTGGTTGAGCAGGTGGTACAGGTTGTAGATCTCCACCCGACCGTCAGCGCCTGAAGCCTCGGGAATCACCTCCCGATAACCCGAGCGGAAGGCTTCACCGAAGCCGCCGAACAGCAGGGTCATGGCCAGATCAACTTCCCGATCAGCCCACCAGCTGGCGGGATCAAAAATGCTCCCCCGTCCATCGCTGAGGCTGGCAGCATTCCCACCCCAGAGATCGCCGTGCACCAACGCAGGACACGGTTGATGCTCGTTCAAGTGCTCGGCGAGGCGCAGCAACAACGGATTGAGGTCCATCGAATCCTGCTGCAACCCATCAAGGATGTCGAGCTGCGGGCGCAGCCTGAGCTCCACGAAGGCCGATCCCCAGTCATCACGCCACCCACCGGGTTGAGACCCAGCGCCGATGAAGCCATCCCGGTGCCAGCCGAAACGAGCTGGGCTGGAGGCCATCGACGACTGGTGCAGCAAGGCCAAACCCCGGCCAAGGGCTGTTTGGTCGCTGCCACCAAAATCCAGCCAAGGCAACAGCAGCACCGCACCGTGGGGCAGTGCTGCCAGAGCGATGGGCTGCGGCACAACCAGGAACGAGGCATCAGATTGGGCATGCAGGGCCTCGAGGGCCTCCGCCTCCACCTCAAACAGGGGTAGGGCGCTGGCGCCACCAGTTTTGGCAAACAACACCTGGCCATCACGGAGGCGAAGTTTCCAGGCCTGATGAATGCAGCCCCCACCAACGGGGGAGACGTCTGTGATCACAGCCCCCGCCAATGGCCCATCCTTCGCGGTGAGATCCCGGCGCAGTTCGCTGTTCATCCTCAGCAGGCCCCCTGTCTTGCCAGCATGGCCCGATTCTTCAGGGCATCGTGAGCGATTCCAGCGTGATCGTGGTGGGCGGTGGGATCGCTGGCTTAACCGCAGCAGCACTCCTGGCCCGCGATGGCGTCAAGGTCACGCTGCTGGAAGCGCATCAACAACCGGGGGGATGTGCGGGAACATTCCGGCGTGGTCCATGGGTGTTCGATGTTGGGGCGACCCAGGTGGCTGGATTGGAGCCCGGAGGCAGTCATGCGCGACTGCTGAAGCATCTGGACATGCCTCTGCCCAGCGCAGAGCTTCTGGACCCAGGTTGTGTGGTCGACCTGGGCGATGGTTCCCCTCCCATTTCGCTCTGGCATGACCCGGACGCCTGGGCCGCCGAGCGTGAACGTCAATTCCCAGGCAGCCAGCGCTTCTGGAGCCTTTGCCATCAGTTGCATTCCAGCAACTGGCAGTTCGCCAGCCAGGACCCTGTGGTGACGCCGCGCTCCCTCTGGGATCTCGGCACATTGCTGCGGGCCCTTCGGCCCGCAACGCTGGCATCGGGACTGTTCACAGGTCTGACCATCGCTGATCTGTTGCAGCTGTGCGGGTGCGGTGACGATCAACGGCTGCGGCGCTTTCTCGACCTCCAGCTGAAGCTGTACTCCCAAGAACCAGCCGATCGCACAGCGGCGCTGTACGGCGCAACCGTCCTGCATATGGCCCAAGCACCGCTCGGGCTCTGGCATCTGAAGGGATCGATGCAGGTGTTGAGCAATCAGCTGGTGGCAGCCATTGAGCGCGACGGCGGAACGGTGCTGATGAAGCATCGGGTCACCAAGCTGCAGCCCAGCTCATCCGGTTGGCAAGTGACGATCAGCACCGGCAAGGGCACGGAACACCAACGCAACAGCCGCGATGTGGTCTGCAGCCTGCCGCCCCAGTGCCTGCAGGAGCTGATCGAACCGGATCAACTGCCCCAGGGGTACCGCAAGCGACTGGACAACCTGCATGAACCGAGTGGTGCGCTGGTGCTTTACGGAGCGGTGCGGCGTAATGCACTGCCAGATTCCTGCCCAGGCCATCTCCAGCGGGGCTGCGCATCCCCAGGGCCTCTGTTCGTCTCCATCAGCCGCGAGGGCGATGGGCGTGCACCCCAGGGGCAGGCCACCTTGATTGCCAGCGTGTTCACCCCAACAGGTGACTGGTGCCGCTTGCCGGAGCCGGAGTACCAGCAGCGCAAAACAGAGATGCTGAACTTGATCCAAGCCGAATTGAACCGCTGGCTCTCGCTCGAAGACGACGCCTGGTTGCACGCTGAACTGGCAACACCACGGGGCTTCGCCGGCTGGACGGGCCGTCCCAACGGCATGGTCGGGGGCCTTGGACAGCATCCAAGCCGGTTCGGCCCCTTCGGCCTGGCAGGACGAACGCCCATGCCGGGGCTTTGGCTCTGCGGCGACAGCCTCCATCCGGGCGAGGGCACAGCGGGGGTGAGCCTGTCAGCCCTCAATGCCTGCCGGCAGCTCAGGGCCGAACGGGGTCAACCGCTCAGTTTTCGGAGCTGACCTCCCAAGGCGCCTTCAAAAAATCCGGGCGCAGGGTCTGCGTTCGGCGCAGTTCCAACGCGAGCTGAGACCAGTTTTGCTGGAGCACGGCATCTTCGAGCTGCTCAAGGCTCCAGCGGTAGGCCGCCAAGCCACGCAACACCGCATCCCGATTGGTGGAAGCCATCGCCACCCCCAGCTCGGGATTCCCGCCACCCACACGACTGGTGTCGGCAAAGCCACTGGACGCCAGCACCATGGCCAACTGACGGATCTCCGGATCCCGTTCATCGCCGACTGCCCGCAGCAGTGCAGCACTCACCAGCACCGGCATGTGGGAAATCAGAGCCACAGCCTGGTCATGCTGTGACGCGGTGGCCGTCAGCCAATGACCACCCACGCTGACGGCCAGATCACGAACCTGAGCCAGGGCAGCGGGGTCTGTCGACGCATTGGGAGTCGCGATCCAAGGGCGGCCGCGGAACAGATCCAGCACACCGGCCTCAACGCCCGCCTGAGCTGTGCCTGCCATGGGGTGACTGGCCACAAAGCGGGGATGTCGCAGGCGCCAAGCCTCCAACACAGGTTGTTTGACCGAACCAACATCGGTAATCACCGCTGCTTCAGGCAGGGCCGCAATGAGCTCATCCGGTGGGTTCAGCAGCAAGGGAATGGGCAACGCCAGGATCACAAGGTCGCAACCCGAGAGGCAGCTGGGATCGGTCGACACCGCGCCCACCAGCCCTCGGGCCATGGCGCGATCCGCCGTGGCCTGACGATGCACAAGGCCCTGCACCGTCCAGCCCCGCGCCTGCAGATCCAGACCAAGGGATCCCCCGATCAAACCAAGGCCAACGATCCCCACACGTCCCGGTTGCACCGCCATCTCTCCCGCAGGGTCGTGAAGCCATGTTGATGGATGGATTGCCATGAACCAATCGCCAGGGGAACCCTGCTTAGGGTTTAACGATGTTGGAAGCCCAGGCCCACCACCAGATCAAAACCCTGCTCCGTCAGGAGGAATCGGACTGGCCCCACCACCTGACCCTGAGCCGGCTGGTGGCACGAAGCCTGAGGCGTCGCGACACAACACTCGTTCAGCTCCCCCCCAGCAGCAGCGAACGCTGGTGGCTCGGTCTGCTGGTGCCGCTGTGCCTGGCTCCCGAAGCGGGGGCGCTGGTGCTGACGCCCCCCCAGCGCCGGCGTCTGCTCCAGCTGGAATTGCCCCGTCTACGCAACCAAGGCCTGAGGCTCCCCTGCTGGCAGGGACCGACCCCTCCGGAGGGTCCACAGCTCTGGCTGATGGATGTTGGCGAGCTGATTCGGGCCCATCGCGACGGGCACTTGGGCCAACGGCAACTGCTTATCCCGGAGATGGATCAGTTGAGCCGGCGGATGCGCAACGCTCTCACCTTGGAGATCGAGCATCAGCACTGGGATGAGCTGCGCCAGGCCTGTCCCCAAGCGGAATCCGGATTGCTGGAACTGCATGACCGCATGAGCCGGCAGCTGTTCGCTGATGCCACGAGGCCCGATGGCGCCGTGCGACTCGAAGGCTCAGCCGGGCAGGCCCTGCGTGACCTGCTCCAGCTGATGCCAGCCAGCCCTGAACCGTGGAACAGCCTCCGCAGCATCAACCCGGCGGAGTGGAGTCAATGGGCTGAACTGGATCACCGGCTGCTCCAGTGGCGCTGGAAGCTGGCCCCCCTCGAACCACTCCAACTGCTGCGGGGGGTGCTGCTGGATCACCCCTGCCTGATGTTCAGCAGCAATGGTGACAACGCCAGGCTTGATCTGGAATTTGAACAGGCCGGCGTTGTCCCCGACGTGCGGGCAACACTGCGGGAACGGGAGCTGAATGAACCGCTCCGCGTCTATGCCCCGCGTCGCCAGCCGCTGCCGAACACCCGGATCTACGCCCAACACCTCCTGGAGGAGAGCAGAAGACTCATCCTTGGCCAGGCGGGGCTCACCCTTGTTCTGATCAATGACGACCAGCTGCGTCGGCAGCTAACCAGCTCCCTGGCTGCGGAATTCGGACGCCGTGTGATGCATGAGTCGACAGCACCCGAAAGCAATGGCGTGGTGACCTGCAACTGGGACTGGTGGCTGGAGCATCAGGAGCAACTGCCGGCCCCAGCACAGCTGATTGTCGGCATGCTCCCCATCGCCAGCCTGGACAATCCGCTCACCTCGGCTCGAGTGGAGCGAATGAAACAGCAGGGAGAGGACTGGTTCCGCACCCTGCTGCTGCCAGAAGCCCTGAGCCTGATCCCTACCGCCATTGCGCCCCTGCGCCGCAGCGGTGGTCGCCTGGCCATCCTCGATGGCCGCCTGCGAGGGCGCAGCTGGGGTGATCAGGTGCTGAATCGACTGGAACCTTGGATTCCATTGCAGCGACTGCTGCCGGAGTGAACAACGCTTAGCCTCCTTGCAACGCTCAGAAGTGCATGGGAGAAGCACGCCGCCGGGCAGCCCAAGGCTTACCCCCTCGTCAACCCAAAGCCAGCACCAAAGCCGTGGACACCTCTCCACGGGTGGTGTCCTGGCTTCCGCTCACCCGCAATCAGACGCAGCAGTTCATGGCGGTGACCACCCGCGGCGCCTGGATCGGAATCGGAGGGATGGTGGTGCTCTGGATCACGGTGCGCTTCATTGGCCCAGCGGCCGGATGGTGGACGCTGGCGGATACCCCCTGAGCAACCGGCTCAACCCAACAAACGAAAACAAAAGAAAACCTTTAGGCTGGGTCTCAATGGAGACTCAGTTATGTTTCCGCGCCTCGCCGAACACTATCGATCCGTTGTTGAAGACCTGGTGATGAGCCTGCAGGCCCTCGCCAGCAGCCTTCAAAGCGCAGGCTTCACAGCCACTTGCTATTCCTGTGGCGACGGCCGCGATGGCCATGGAGCTTCGTTTGTGGCTGACATCGGCGATGGCCACATGGTGCGCTTTCTTGTCTC
Organism: Synechococcus sp. N19; assembly: GCF_900474045.1. Lineage (NCBI taxonomy): Bacteria > Bacillati > Cyanobacteriota > Cyanophyceae > Synechococcales > Synechococcaceae > Synechococcus > Synechococcus sp. N19. The sequence continues at coordinate 66,796 of NZ_UCNR01000002.1, read as the reverse complement.
CGACTTCGGCATCAGCTGGGTTGAATCCCGCAACGGCCGAGAACTGGTGAAGCTGGAGGGAGCAGAAGCCATCCAGGAATTGCAGCGGATGGCCGATTTGGCCCAGGAAGGCCAGGTCCGCGCCATGCAGTCCCTGGCCCAGGCCGCCTGAAATCAGGCCGCCGCCTCTGAGGCCTTGGCAGGAGCCGACTTATCAGCAGCAGCCGTCTTCGCAGCGGCGGCTAGGGGGCGCATCGAATTCGCCTTCACCTCAGAACCTTCTGTCAGCTTCTGACGCACCAACGTTTCGATGGTGGCTGTTGCGTCCGGGTTCTCCTCCATCCAGGAGATGGTGTTGTCGCGACCCTGACCGATGTTGTCTCCCTCGTAGCTGTACCAGGCGCCCTTGCGGACAACAACACCCGTCTCTTCAGCCAGATCCAGCAGACAGCCCAGGGTGCTGATGCCGCGGCCAAAGAGAATGTCGAATTCGGCAATGCGGAAGGGGGGCGCCACCTTGTTCTTCGCCACTTTCACCTTGGCCCTGATGCCGAATTCTTCGGTTCCCTTCTTGAGGGTCTGAATCCGACGGATGTCGAGGCGAACCGAGGCATAGAACTTGAGCGCGTTGCCTCCAGTGGTGGTCTCCGGGTTGCCGTAGGTCACACCAATCTTGAGACGCAGCTGGTTGAGGAAGATGACGGTGCAACCCGACTTGCCGATGTTGCCGGTGATCTTCCGCATCGCCTGGCTCATCAGACGCGCCTGACTGCCAACCGCCAGGTCTCCCATCTCACCTTCGATCTCAGCGCGAGGGGTGAGGGCCGCCACCGAGTCGACAACGACCAGATCCACCGCTGCTGATCGCACCAGTTGATCAACGATCTCCAGCGCCATCTCGCCGGTGTCGGGCTGAGAGACCAGCAGGTTCTCGACGTCAACGCCCAGAGAAGCGGCATAAACGGGATCCAGGGCATGCTCCGCATCCACGAAGGCCGCAACACCACCACGCTTCTGTACCTCAGCAATCGCGTGCAGGGTGAGCGTGGTTTTACCGGAACTTTCCGGGCCGTAGATCTCCACCACACGACCTTTCGGGTAACCACCACCCAAGGCGAGGTCAAGGGTCAGCGCACCGGTGGAAATCGTCTCCACCCGCATGCGGGAGGCATCGCCCAACCGCATGATCGATCCCTTGCCGAAATTGCGCTCGATCTGACCCAGCACCAGATTCAGCGCCTTGTCCCTCTCGCCGGAGGAACGGGGATCGGAAGCGCCGGATTTCATATCTGCAGGCATGAGAAGGACCTGAAACTAAGGAACGAGAGATCCAATGCCACAGAAGCGCCGAATCGTCTCAGGTAGTACAAGCGTACCGTAACGAATCAGGGCCACTGCGCCAGGGGGGCCCGAAAACGATCTGGATGGAGCAGGGCAATCCCTGAGGGAAGACCGCTCTGATCCTGCGGGCGAAGATAGCCCCAACTCACCAGAAAACAGGGCAACTCTTCTAACCCTGGCGTTGAGCGCACCGCCTCCAGCGTCGCCCGGCGGTCTTCCACAAAGCCACACAGCCTTCGCTGCTGCTGAAGCTGAAGCAGAACCTGAGGCTTGGCGCCAGCCTCACGGCCATCCAGGCGCCAAGGGTGCAGGCCAAGGCTGTTCAGCAGTTCAGCTGTGAAGGTCTGGGTTTTGGTGGTCAGAACAGACCAGTCCACCCCCTCAGCCTCCAACTGCTGCAGCCGCTCCACCAGGCCGGGGAAAGGTCGATGCAGCGCCAACCAAGCCGAACGGCTCTGCCGAACGGCTTGATCTCTGGCGTCATCGAGGGCCGCCTGCAACCGCTCCGGCCGCCATCCACGCCGTTGCAGTGCCGAGGCCTGCGCGTCCCCATAGGACTCCAGCCAAACCTGAAGGTTCAGCACCGGCAGCTCTGCGGCCAGCAGAACCATCTCCCAACCGTGATGCACCCACGGCCGCAGCTGTCGGAAAGCGTCAGGCACCTGATCAGGCGTCAAGCCCTCTGGAGCAGCCTCAAGACGACGACAGGCATGCCAGGCACTCCACCAGTACTCCGCCATGCCATCAACGACGACCCCGTCGAAGTCGAAGACCAGGAGGGGGCGATCATTCATGGACGAAAACTGGGCCGCTAGGATTCGAACCTAGGAATGGCGGGACCAAAACCCGCTGCCTTACCACTTGGCGACGGCCCATTAATCCGTTTGAACCGCGACCTGCGGATCACCGGAGTACACATAGTTACCCACAGCAGCCAACCCTTCGTCAATCCACCGGGCGAACCAACCGACGGCCGATCAGCGGGGGAAAACTCTCAGGCGTGACATTTCAGCCTCACCGAAGACATCACTGCGCAATCGGTAACGGCGCACAAGGTCGGCCTGCATCCGGAGAACACGCTCACTGCGAGGCAGCAACTCCACCGGCCTGCCTTGCGGCATCACCACCTGTTCCACCGCAAGCCGGCATTCCTCGAGAGCGGCCAATTCATCGTCCTGAGACGCCCGATCCGGCGGAGTGACCTCTGCGGCTGTTTCGGTGGCCTGACGGCGCAGAAGACGTGCCATGGCACGGGTCACCTGGGGCAGGGTGTCGGACTTGATCACCAGGATCGGGATCCCCAGATCCCTGACCTGACGGCGCAGTGATGGTTGACGACTAAGGCCCAGCCGAACGCTCAACACCACATCAGCCTCACTCAAGTCCTCCACCACCCGCGCCTTCCAACCGTGGGAACGGATGGCCTCTTCCACAACACGAGGTGGAACCCCGCAACAGAGAACCTGCAGATGCTCGGAGCTGGTCTCCTGCGGAGGTGGTTCCTCTGCCGCACGGGCCCCTTGGGCACTGGCTGCAGGCATGGGCACGGGAGCGGAGACCGGCTGATCCGCAAACGACCGTAGAGACGGAGGCCGCAGCAAACCGGAAGCCTGAGGCGGGTCCACCAACTGAACGCCCCCCTCAGGCGTCAGCTCGCGCTCCTGAACCCTTGGCTTCAGGCCCCGGAGCAGTTGATCCACGGTGGCGGCAACGTCGGTGTGCACGGCCCAGCGCTGCCGGCTGTGCATTTCAACCGCCACCGAAAACGTTGGTTCGGCGGCGCGCTCCAACACCGTCTTCTGACTGCGCCGCCGCCGGGCCTCCTCATCCCCGAGGGTGACCGCCTGAATGCCCCCCACCAGATCGCTGAGGGTGGGGTTCTTGATCAGGTTGGCCAAAGCATTGCCGTGGGCTGTGGCGACGAGCACAACACCACGTTCAGCGATGGTGCGCGCGGCCTGCGCCTCCAGCTCCGTGCCGATCTCATCGATCACGATGACTTCGGGCATGTGGTTTTCCACAGCCTCGATCATGGTTTGGTGCTGCAGCTCAGGCCTGGCCACCTGCATGCGGCGGGCCCGACCAATCGCGGGGTGGGGGATATCGCCATCACCGGCGATCTCATTGCTCGTGTCGATCACAACAACGCGCCGCTCCAGCTCATCGGCAAGCACCCTGGCGATCTCGCGCAACGCCGTTGTCTTGCCAACACCCGGGCGCCCCATCAACAACAAGGACTGCCCTCCATCCAGGAGGTCCCGCACCATGGCAACGGTGCCGAACACGGCTCGGCCCACCCGGCAGGTCAAACCGACCACCTCACCCTGACGATTGCGAATCGCGCTGATCCGGTGAAGCGTTCGTTCAATTCCCGCCCGGTTGTCGCCACCGAACTGACCGAGCCTGGCCACCACAGCTGTTAGATCCTCGCGGGACAAAAGCGTGGAACCCAACGCCAGGGCACGGCCCGGATAACGAGCTTCTGGAACCCGACCCAGATCGAGCACCACCTCAAGCAACTGCTCTCGCGCTTCTTCCGGCCGCAACTGCTCCTGCACGGCATCCGGCAGGAGCTCGAGAAGGCGATCCAGATCGTCGGTGACCCGTTGCGTGCCCATGGGATCTGCGCGTTTCAGCCTTCTAGCAAGAGCGCTGCAGCCATGGCGCAACCAATGGACGCGCGAGGGAGAGGGCACGCTTCCAACCCTCGGGCCATTGCCACAGGGCAAGGCCACGGGTTTGCGCCTCATCCAGCACAGGCATCAGCAAGCGACGGGCCACACCACCAAAGGCGATGCCAGCCGGCCGCTCCGTCGGACGCAAGAACTCCAGCGTTGCGGCGTTGGTACCACCGGCCAGCTGCAGCGGGCCTGGCGGGGCCAGACTCCGCATGGCACGCCAGAGCTGAACTGCAGCCCGCGCGGTGCCAGCCCCCACATCGCCGCTCATCGGACGCCCATCCAGCTGCCAGAGGGGTCTGTACCCGGCTTGCCGCAGGCGGGAATAGCGACGCCAAAGCAAATCAGCCAACTGATCGGCCTTCACGCCGTGGCCCTCCAAGCCGGAGCTCACAGCCAAGCGCCGCAAGGGAACCTTGTGCTGCTGAAGGCTTTGGATCAGCGTTGCGAACCCCTCGTCATGCCCATATGCGGTGTGAATCTCCACAGCATCGGGCTGAATCGATTGGAGCAGGGAGATCACCTGCTCAGGGGCCAAACGGTGGTCGCGCTCCTCGATCAACCCATGGGGGCAAGCCGGCAGGCAGCGGCCGCAGCCATAGCAACGCTGCTGGTCGATGCCAGCAGCGGGAGGAATCGCTGACGCCGGACAAATCCTTTCGCAGGGCCGCGGACAGTCCACAGGGCAGCGGCCAGGATCGAACCAGGCCTTGCGGAAGTGAGCATCGGTGCCATCGCTGAGGCTCACCATCAGCCAGGGGCGACGCCCTGTTTGCGCCTCAGCCCAGTCCAGGCCGCGACGCGCTGCCAGGGCAACCGCTGGATCGGCCGCCACATCAACGCAATGAACGCCAACAGCCGCGAAAACTGCGGTCAGGTCGGCAATGGCCGGCAGATCCTGGTTGCTTGCTCCACAGATCAGCTTGACCCAGCGGCCCTGAACGAGGGCGTCGTCAGGCGTCAGGCCTTCAGATATGTGGTCATCGGTTCCCACTTCAGGCTGCGAGCACCACCCATCTCCACGATGATGCGTAAACGCGGTTCGCGCTTGCAGAGATCGCAGAGCGAAAGAAGTTCGGAGCGCGAGAGCACCTGGCCTTCCAGCAGCCAGAGAGCCACGGGAGCATCACCTTCAAACAGGTCGCCGAGCTGGGGAGCCACCTCCTGCACTTCTCCCACAGCAGCACCACGACCAACACTTTGATGGCCGAGATGGGGCGGACGAATGCCGTGCTTCTGGGTGAGAAACACCTCCGGGTCACCAAGACCACGGGCCGAAGTCATGCGGGTGCTGTAACCGGCGCCGCGCAGACGTCTTAATAGACGGGTTTCTGCACCGCCTTCGAGCGGAGCCTGAACCGCCAGACAGCCATTGGCTTCGAGATCACGGCGAAATGCCTGACCGGTGAGAAGCAGAGGCATGGCAGCTACAGGGATTGGAGGAGATTCTGGCAGCAGGCAGAGGGATCAGGGGAGGGGGAAGGTCGGTGTTGTAGGTTCGTTGTTTGTTCTGTGTTTCTGTGCCCGTCCGCTAGCCGGGCCTCCAGTCGGCAGAACAGATTCGACGATTGCGTCGAATCCCCAGGCCAGTACGGAAGCTTTCTTCGGAAATCTCCGTCGGGAAACTGCAACAGCACATCGTGCAGATGCAAGTCCCAGCCTCGCTGAATCGTTCGCTAGCCCATTCGAATCCACTCCTTCGGGAGTTCCGCTTCGAACCACGTCTGCGTCCAATCGATCAGCACCTGACCCCATGCGGTTCTCCGCCTGGTGGTTGTCCACGCTGGCGCTTCCTCCCCATCCATGTCCATCGGCATCCTCGGGAAGAAGCTGGGTATGTCCCAGTTCTTCGACGAGCAGGGCAGAGCTGTTCCGGTCACCTTGATCGAAGCCGGCCCCTGCCGCATCACCCAACTCAAAAACGACGACACTGACGGTTATTCCGCAGTGCAGATCGGCTTTGGCGAAACCCGCGAGAAGCTGATCAACAAGCCCGCCCAGGGTCACCTCAACAAATCCGGTGAGAGCCTTCTGCGTCATCTGCGCGAATACCGCGTCGACAGCGTTGAAGGTCTTGAACTCGGTGGCGCCATCACCGTCGGCGATTTCGAAGCCGGCCAAAAGGTGGACGTCAGCGGTGACACCGTCGGCCGCGGCTTCGCTGGCTACCAGAAGCGCCACGGCTTCAGCCGGGGTCCGATGACCCACGGTTCGAAGAACCACCGCGAGCCCGGTTCGACCGGTGCCGGTACGACCCCGGGCCGCATCTATCCCGGAAAGCGGATGGCCGGTCGCTACGGCGGCAAGAAAATCACCACCCGCGGCCTGACCATCCTCAAGGTGGACAGCAAGCACAACCTGCTGGTGGTGAAGGGATCCGTGCCCGGCAAGCCTGGTGCGCTGCTCAACATCCGCCCGGCCTTGCGCGTGGGCGCCAAGCCCGCCAAAGGAGGTAAGTGATGGCCAGTTGTGTCGTTCGTGATTGGCAGGGCAAGGAAGCCGGCAAGGCAACCCTGGACCTGAAGGTGGCCAAAGAGACCACCGCCGTTGACCTGATGCATCGGGCCGTTCTGCGTCAGCAGGCCCATGCACGCCAAGGAACCGCCAGCACCCTCACCCGCTCAGAAGTGCGCGGTGGTGGTCGCAAGCCCTACAAGCAGAAAGGAACTGGTCGGGCCCGTCAGGGATCGATCCGCACTCCTCTGAAACCCGGCGGCGGCATCATCTTTGGACCCAAGCCCCGCACGTACAACCTTGCGATGAACCGCAAGGAGCGTCGTCTGGCCCTGCGCACCGCGCTGATGGCCCGCATTGACGATGTGACCGTCGTGAAGGACTTCGGTGCTTCGCTGGAGGCCCCCAAGACCCGTGAGATCACAGATGCTCTGGGTCGCCTCGGTGTTGCTGCCGGCTCCAAGGTGCTCATCGTTCTGACGAACCCCTCCGATGTTGTGCGCCGTTCTGTGCGCAACCTGGAGAAAGTCAAGTTGATCTCCGCAGATCAGCTGAACGTCTTCGACCTGCTCCACGCCAATGCTCTGGTGCTGGGCGAGGAAGCTCTCGCAACCATCCAGGAGGTCTACGGCGATGACTGAACGTTTCCAAGGACGCCTGGCGGATGTGATCCGCCGTCCCCTGATCACCGAGAAGGCCACCCGCGCCCTCGAAATCAACCAGTACACCTTCGAGGTGGACCACCGCGCCGCAAAGCCCGACATCAAGGCCGCCATTGAGCAGCTCTTCGATGTGAAGGTCACCGGCATCAGCACCATGAATCCCCCGCGACGCTCCCGTCGCATGGGTCGCTTCGCCGGCAAACGTGCCCAGGTGAAGAAAGCCGTGGTGCGCCTGGCGGAGGGCAACTCGATCCAACTCTTCCCTGAGTCCTGAGGGGTCTGAATCGTCATGGCAATCCGTAATTTCCGCCCCTACACCCCCGGTACCCGCACCCGGGTGGTCACTGATTTCAGTGAGATCACCAGCCGCAAGCCGGAGCGGACCCTGGTGGTGGCCAAACACCGCCGCAAGGGCCGCAACAACCGCGGTGTGATCACCTGCCGCCACCGCGGTGGTGGCCACAAGCGCCTCTATCGCGTGGTGGATTTCCGTCGCAACAAGCACGGTGTCCCCGCCAAGGTGGCCGCGATTCACTACGACCCGCATCGCAACGCGCGTCTGGCACTGCTCTTCTACGCCGATGGCGAGAAGCGCTACATCCTTGCTCCTGCAGGAGTTCAGGTGGGCCAGACCGTGGTCTCCGGCCCTGATGCCCCGATCGAAAACGGCAACGCCATGCCGTTGTCCTCGGTGCCCCTCGGTTCGGCGGTTCACTGCGTTGAGCTCTACGCCGGTCGTGGTGGCCAGATGGTCCGTACCGCCGGTGCCAGTGCCCAGGTGATGGCGAAAGAAGGCGACTACGTCGCTCTGAAGCTGCCCTCCACTGAGGTTCGCCTGGTTCGCCGCGAGTGCTACGCCACCCTCGGCGAGGTCGGTAACTCCGAGATGCGCAACACAAGCCTGGGTAAGGCCGGTCGTCGCCGCTGGCTCGGTCGCCGTCCTCAGGTTCGAGGCAGTGTGATGAACCCCTGCGATCACCCCCACGGTGGTGGTGAGGGTCGTGCACCGATCGGCCGTTCCGGACCGGTGACCCCCTGGGGCAAACCCGCCCTCGGTCTCAAGACCCGCAAGCGGAACAAACCCAGCAACCAATACGTGCTCCGGAAGCGTCGCAAGACCTCCAAGCGGAGCCGTGGCGGACGCGATTCCTGATGCAAACCATCACTTATCCGCTTGCTTAAACCGTTATGGGACGTTCACTCAAAAAAGGTCCGTTTATTGCCGACAGCCTGCTTCGCAAGGTTGAAAAGCAGAACGACAACGACGACAAGTCTGTGATCAAGACCTGGTCACGGGCCTCCACGATCCTGCCGATGATGATCGGCCACACGATCGCGGTTCACAACGGCCGCACCCATGTGCCGGTGTTCATCACCGAGCAGATGGTGGGCCACAAGCTGGGAGAGTTCGCTCCCACCCGCACCTTCAAGGGCCACATCAGAGACAAGAAAGGAGGCCGCTAAACCATGACATCGTCAACCCAAACGGCACCCACCGCCCAGGCTCACGGTCGCTTCATCCGAGGCTCCGTGTCGAAGGTGCGCCGTGTGCTCGACCAAATCCGTGGCCGCACCTATCGCGACGCGCTGATCATGCTCGAGTTCATGCCCTACCGCTCCACTGGCCCGATCACCAAGGTGCTCCGGTCTGCGGTGGCCAACGCTGAGCACAACCTCGGTCTCGACCCCTCATCTCTGGTGATCTCGAGCGCGACCGCTGACATGGGCCCCTCCATGAAGCGCTATCGCCCCCGCGCCCAGGGCCGGGCTTACCAGATCAAGAAACAGACCTGCCACATCAGCATTGCTGTGGCGGCTCAGACCGATTCCTGACCCCCGAGGACTCTGACCCAATGGGACACAAAATCAACCCAACCGGTCTGCGCCTGGGGATCACCCAGGAACACCGGTCACGCTGGTACGCCTCCAGCAAGAACTATCCGGCCCTCCTCCAGGAGGACGACCGGATTCGCAAGTTCATCCACAAGAAGTACGGCTCCGCCGGCATCAGCGATGTGCTGATCGCCCGCAAGGCCGATCAACTGGAGGTTGAACTCAAGACCGCACGCCCCGGCGTGCTAGTCGGCCGTCAAGGCAGCGGCATCGAAGAGCTTCGCTCCGGCATTCAGAAGACCATCGGCGACTCCAGTCGTCAGGTGCGAATCAATGTTGTCGAGGTCGAACGCGTCGACGGTGATGCCTTTCTCCTTGCCGAGTACATCGCCCAGCAGCTGGAGAAGCGTGTGGCCTTCCGCCGCACCATCCGCATGGCTGTGCAGCGCGCTCAGCGTGCCGGCGTTCTGGGTCTGAAGATCCAGGTGTCCGGTCGCCTGAACGGTGCTGAGATCGCCCGGACGGAATGGACCCGCGAGGGTCGGGTGCCCCTGCACACCCTGCGTGCCGACATCGACTACGCCACCAAGGTGGCCAGCACGACCTACGGCGTGCTCGGCATCAAGGTTTGGGTGTTCAAGGGCGAAGTGCTGAGCGAACAGGCTCAGCCCATGCCGGTGGGTGCTGCCCCCCGGCGCCGGGCCAGCCGTCGGCCCCAACAGTTCGAAGACCGCTCAAACGAGGGTTGAACAGGAGGCCTGAACCATGCTGAGTCCAAAACGCGTCAAATTCCGTAAGCAGCAGCGAGGCCGCATGCGCGGCGTCGCCACCCGGGGCAACACCATTGCCTTCGGACAATTCGCGCTGCAGGCACAGGAATGTGGCTGGATCACCTCGCGACAGATCGAGGCCAGCCGTCGTGCCATGACCCGCTACGTCAAGCGTGGCGGGAAAATCTGGATCCGGATCTTCCCCGACAAGCCGGTCACCATGCGCGCTGCCGAAACCCGGATGGGTTCCGGTAAGGGCAACCCAGAATTCTGGGTGGCGGTGATCAAGCCCGGCCGGATCCTGTTCGAGATGGGCGGTGATGAAATCACCCCCGAAATCGCCAAGGAAGCCATGCGCCTCGCGCAATACAAGCTTCCCGTGAAGACCAAGTTCATCCAACTGGATGAGCAGGAGAAGTCAGCTGGTGCCAAGGCTCCGGCAGCTTCTGAAGCCGTCACCGTGGAGTCCTGACCATGGCCCGTCCCAACGCCGCCGATGTGCGCAGCCTGTCCGATTCGGACATCAACGAACAGATCGACAACCTGCGCCGCGAGCTGTTCCAACTCCGTTTCCAGCAGGCCACGCGCCAGCTCGCTAACACGCACCGTTTCAAAGAGGTCCGCATCAAGCTGGCCCAGCTGCTGACGGTGCAGTCGGAGCGCCAGCGCTCCACCGCCTCCTGATCCCCCACTCCGTAACCATGGCAGTCAAGGAAAGGATCGGCACCGTCGTCAGCGACAAGATGGAAAAAACGGTGGTGGTCGCGGTGGAAAGCCGCTTCCCACACCCCATCTATCAAAAGACGGTCAGCCGTACCACCCGTTACAAGGCTCACGACGAAGACAACACCTGTCGCGTCGGTGACCGCGTTCGCATCACTGAAACCCGTCCGATGAGCCGCCAAAAGCGGTGGGCCATCGCCGAGGTTCTCAGCCACAGCCCGAAAGCTGCAGCTGAGGAAGCCAACAAGGCTGAAGCTCAGGAGGTGAAGCAGTGATCCAGCAGGAGTCCTATCTCACCGTTGCCGACAACAGCGGCGCCAAGCGCATTCAGTGCATTCGCGTCCTCGGCACCAACCGTCGCTATGCCCACGTGGGCGACGTGATCGTTGCCGCCGTGAAGGATGCCGCCCCCAACATGGGCGTCAAAAAGTCCGACGTAGTGAAGGCCGTTGTGGTGCGCACCAAAGCCACCATGCGTCGTGAAACCGGAAACTCGATCCGTTTCGACGACAACGCCGCCGTCATCATCAACGACGACAAAAACCCGAAAGGCACCCGCGTCTTCGGACCGGTGGCCCGTGAGCTGCGTGACCGCAGCTTCACCAAAATCGTGTCCCTCGCTCCGGAGGTGATCTGACCATGGCGACTGCAACCACCAAGGCCAAGGCCACCGAGCGCATCAAGATGCGCATCCGCAAGGGCGACACCGTTCAGGTGATCGCCGGCAAGGACAAGGGCAAAACCGGTGCCGTTCTGCGCACCCTGCCCAACGAAAACCGTGTCGTCGTGGAGGGCGTGAACATGCGCACCCGCCACGAAAAGCCCACCCAGGAGGGCGAGACCGGCCGCATCGTGACGGAGGAAGCTTCCCTGCATGCCTCCAACGTGATGCTGTATTCCACCGACAAAAAGGTGGCCAGCCGAGTTGAAATCGTCGTCGAGAAGGACGGCACCAAGAAGCGCCGGCTGAAGAAAACCGGTGAAGTCCTCGACTGATCCCGACTTCTGACCACGCCCAGAAGCACCCCAACCCGTTATGTCACTCAAGAAGCGCTACCGGGAGACCATCCAGCCCAAGCTGCAGAAGGATCTCTCCCTCACGAACATCCATGAAGTCCCCAAGGTGGTGAAAGTCACCGTCAACCGGGGGCTCGGCGAAGCCGCCGCCAATGCCAAGTCCCTCGAGGCTTCGGTGAATGAGCTGGCACAGATCACCGGCCAGAAGGTCGTTGTGACCCGTGCCAAAAAAGCCATCGCCGGCTTCAAGATTCGGCAGGGCATGCCGATCGGCTGTGCCGTCACCCTCCGTGGCGATCGGATGTATGCCTTCCTCGAGCGCCTAATCAACCTGGCGCTGCCCCGCATCCGCGACTTCCGCGGGGTCAGCCCCAAGAGTTTCGATGGCCGCGGCAATTACACCCTTGGGGTGCGCGAACAGATCATTTTCCCTGAGATCTCCTTCGACAAGATCGATGCGATCCGGGGCATGGACATCACCATCGTGACCACTGCCCGTTCGGACGAAGAGGGCCGGGCCCTCCTCCGCGAGATGGGAATGCCGTTCCAGAGCAACTGAGCCCTCCCCGTCGACACCTATGGCCAACCACGACCCCATTTCCGACATGCTCACCCGCATTCGCAATGCGAGTGAGAAACGTCACGAAACCACCAAGATCCCCGCTTCGCGGATGACCCGCAGCATCGCCAAGGTGCTGCAGCAGGAAGGCTTCATCTCCGAGATCAGCGAGCAGGGTGAAGGCGTTCGCACCGAACTGGTGCTCGCCCTCAAGTACAGCGGCAAGCACAGGCTGCCCACCATCCGCTCCATGCAGCGGGTCAGCAAGCCCGGTCTCCGCATCTACAAGAACACTCGCGGCCTGCCCAAAGTCCTCGGCGGACTGGGCGTGGCGATCATCTCCACCTCCAAAGGTGTGATGAGCGACCGCGACGCCCGTCGTGAGGGCGTCGGTGGCGAAGTGCTCTGTTACGTCTACTGATCCGGAGCTGAACCATGTCACGAATCGGCAAAAACCCTGTTCCCGTCCCCGAAAAGGTCACGGTTTCCCTCGACGGTCTCACCGTCAAGGTGAAAGGACCCAAAGGCGAACTGGAGCGCACCCTTCCTGAAGGCGTCAGCGTCAGCCAGGACAACAACACCATCGTGGTCTCCCCCACGAGCACCAAGCGCATCTCCCGTGAGCGCCACGGCCTGAGCCGCACCCTCGTCGCCAACATGATCGAGGGTGTCAGCAACGGCTACAGCAAAGCCCTGGAGATCGTTGGTGTGGGCTCCCGTGCCCAGGTCAAAGGCAAAACTCTCGTAGTGAGTGCTGGATACAGCCATCCCGTCGAGATGGAAGCCCCTGAAGGCATCACCTTCAAGGTGGAGAACAACACCAAGGTGATCGTCTCCGGCATCGACAAGGAGCTGGTGGGCAACGAAGCCGCCAAGGTCCGCGCCATCCGTCCGCCCGAGCCCTACAAGGGCAAAGGCATCAAGTACGAGGGCGAGCGCATCCTGCGCAAGGCAGGCAAGTCCGGCAAGAAATAAGCCTTGTCCTGACGTTCCTTCCCTTCACCCACCATGTCCCAACTGTCCCGTAAACAGCAGACGCAAAAACGCCACCGGCGTCTGCGTCGTCACATCACCGGAACCTCAGACCGTCCGCGTCTGGCCGTGTTCCGCTCCAACAACCACATCTACGCCCAGGTCATCGACGACGCGGCCCAGAGCACACTCTGCTCCGCCTCCACCGTTGACAAGGAGCTGCGCGCCGGCCTCAAGGCTCCGGCTGGCAGCTGCGACGCCTCTGTCGCCGTCGGCGAGCTGGTCGCCAAGCGCGCCATCGCCAAAGGCATCCAGCAGGTGGTGTTCGACCGCGGCGGAAATCTGTACCACGGCCGGATTAAAGCCCTCGCCGATGCCGCCCGGGAAGCGGGCCTTCAGTTCTGATTCCTGCTCAACCCATGACAGATTCCTCCCCCCAATCCAATCCCAACGCCGTGCCGGGTGCGGCCGACGTTCCAGCGGCAGCCGAAGGGCAGCAGCAACAGGAACAGCGCCGCGGCCGTGGCGACCGTGATGGTCGTCGTGGCGACCGGCGTGGTGGCCGTCGCGGCCAGGAACGCGATTCCGAATGGCAAGAGCGCGTGGTTCAGATCCGCCGCGTCTCCAAGACCGTGAAAGGCGGTAAGAAGATGAGCTTCCGGGCCATCGTGGTTGTCGGCAACGAGAAAGGCCAGGTCGGCGTTGGCGTCGGCAAGGCCGGTGATGTGATCGGTGCCGTCCGCAAGGGTGTTGCCGATGGCAAGAAGCACCTCGTCAAAGTGCCGTTGACCCGCCACAACTCCATTCCGACCCTCTCCAATGGTCGTGATGGTGCTGCCAGCGTGCTCATCCGCCCTGCAGCCCCTGGTACCGGTGTGATCGCTGGCGGTTCCATCCGCACAGTGCTCGAACTCGCCGGCATCAAGAATGTCCTGGCCAAGCGCCTGGGCAGCAAGACCCCCCTGAACAATGCACGGGCTGCCATGGTGGCCCTGTCGCTTCTCCGCACCCACAAGGAGACGGCGAAGGAACGGGGAATCTCCCTCGAACAGATCTATTCCTGATTCGCGATGACTCTCCGACTCGATTCCCTCAAATCCAACAAGGGCGCTCGTCGCCGCAAATTGCGCAAGGGCCGCGGCATCGCCGCTGGTCAGGGTGCCAGCTGCGGCTTCGGTATGCGCGGCCAGAAATCCCGTTCGGGTCGCCCCACGCGCCCCGGCTTCGAGGGTGGCCAAATGCCTCTGTACCGCCGGGTGCCGAAGCTGAAGCACTTCCCCCTGGTGAATCCCAAGTTCTTCACCGTGCTCAACGTTTCTGCGTTAAGCGACCTGAAGGACGGCAGCACCGTCAACTTGGATTCCCTGGTCAAGGACGGCATCGTGACCAGCCCCAAGCATCCTCTGAAGATGCTCGGCAACGGTGAACTGAAAGCCAAAAAGCTGACAGTGCAAGCCGCGGCGTTCACCGCCTCGGCCCGCACCAAGATCGAAGCCGCAGGCGGAACCTGCGAAATCCTCGACTAATCAAGGGCTCGTCCCCAAGTCAGCCCTAGGGTCTGTGCCGTCCGCTGGATTTCGATCCACGGGCGGCTTCTTGGCTTTTCGCCCAACTTCACTTTCTTCCGGACATGCTCGTCAGTCGGGGTCGCAACCCCAACGCCTCCGAAGTGATCGGCCAGCTGATCACCAACCCTGGGCTCCGCAGTCGCGTGCTCACCACACTCGGCCTGCTGTTGTTGGTGCGTCTTGGGATTTACATCCCAATGCCCGGAATCGATCGGGAAGCGTTCAAGCAATTCATCGATCAAGGCGGACAGCTGATCGGTTTTCTCGACATCTTCACCGGCGGCGGGATCTCCACCCTGGGCATCTTTGCCCTGGGGATCCTGCCCTTCATCAACGCCTCGATCATCCTCCAGTTGCTTACCGCAGCGCTGCCGCAGCTGGAAGACCTCCAGAAGAATGAAGGCGAGGCTGGCCGTCGCAAGATCGCCCAGATCACCCGTTATGTGGCGCTCGGTTGGGGTCTCGTCCAGAGCGTCGTCTTCGCCATGATCCTGCGCCAATACGCCGTGGAAGGTCTGAGCGAAGTGACCTTTGTGGTGCAGACGGCACTGGCCCTGGTGACCGGCTCGATGGTGGTGATGTGGCTGAGTGAAGTGATCACGGAGCGAGGCATCGGCCAGGGGGCTTCCCTGGTGATTTTTCTGAACATCGTCGCCACCCTGCCGCGCACCCTCGGCGCCACGATCGAAGCCGCTCAAACCGGTGATAGGGACACCGTGCTGGGCATCATTGTTCTGATGCTGGTGTTCCTGGCCACGATCGTTGGAATCATCTTCGTGCAGGAGGGAGCTCGCCGTATCCCCATCGTCAGCGCCAAGCGCCAGGTGGGTGGAGCAGGTGTGCTCCCCACGCGTCAGAGCTATTTGCCGCTCAAGCTGAATGCCGGCGGTGTGATGCCGATCATTTTCGCTTCAGCCCTGATTTTCCTGCCGGTCACCATCGCCAACCTCACCAAGAGTGAGTGGTTGATCCGTGCGGCCAGTGCCCTGAATCCTGGGGCAGCTAACCCCTGGCCATACGCACTCACATTTTTTGCGTTGATCCTGGGCTTCTCTTATTTCTATGCCTCTCTCACGGTGAATCCCGCTGACATCGCCACCAACCTGAAACGGGGTGGTGTGGCGATTCCAGGCGTTCGCCCCGGCAGCGCCACGGCCACTTATCTCTCAGGAGTCCAGAACCGCCTCACCCTGCTGGGTGGTCTGTTCCTCGGCGCCGTCGCCATCATTCCCGCGGCCGTCGAACGCGCCACGAATGTGCAGACCTTCCAGGGGCTTGGCGCCACATCACTGCTGATCCTTGTCGGTGTGGCCATCGACACGGCCAAGCAGGTGCAGACCTATGTGATCTCACAACGCTACGAAGGCCTCGTTCGCCAGTGAGCGCTGCTGGGCAGCGCACCTTCCGTTCACGTCACCTCACGCTTACGCAACCATGAAAAATCGCTTGCTCTTTCTTGGCCCTCCCGGAGCCGGCAAAGGCACCCAAGCCGCTCGGCTGTGCGATGCCAACAGCATGAAGCATCTGTCCACAGGCGATCTGCTGCGCTCTGAAGTGGCAGCCGGCAGCGATCTGGGCAAAGAAGCTGAAGCGGTGATGAACCGCGGCGAACTGGTGAGCGACGCCCTTGTGCTGGCGATTGTGGAAAGCCAGATGAAGGCTCTCACCACCGATGGCTGGCTGCTGGATGGGTTCCCGCGCACGGTGCCCCAGGCTGAAGCACTCGAACCCCTGCTGACCGAATTGCAGCAACCCATCCAGGCCGTGGTTCTGCTGGAGCTGGATGACGCCGTTTTGATTGAACGGCTGTTGGCCCGCGGTCGCGCCGACGACAACGAAGCGGTGATCCGCAATCGCCTGGAGGTTTACCGCGAGAAAACCGCACCCCTGATTCGCTTCTATAGCGACAAGGGTCTCCTCGTTTCCGTCCCCGCCCAGGGCACAGTCGAGGAGATCACCAAGCGGATCGAGTCCGTTCTCGGTTGACCGGCATGGTAACGTTGCCGTTTGGAAATTTGGAGAGCCACGCCTCATGAAGGTGCGCAGCTCAGTGAAAAAAATGTGTGACAAGTGCCGGGTGATCCGTCGCCACGGCAAGGTCATGGTCATTTGCGCCAACCCCAAGCA
The DNA here is from genome assembly GCF_900474045.1 of Synechococcus sp. N19. Lineage (NCBI taxonomy): Bacteria > Bacillati > Cyanobacteriota > Cyanophyceae > Synechococcales > Synechococcaceae > Synechococcus > Synechococcus sp. N19. The sequence goes on along the minus strand of NZ_UCNR01000002.1, from coordinate 50,113 downwards.
CAAACAGCGCCAGGGCTGATCCCCCGCTGTTCTGAAACATTCCTCGCCTCCAGGACTACGGAGGCATCTGTCCTTTTCAACTAAACGAACGTGGCACGGATCGCCGGCGTTGACATTCCCCGCGACAAGCGGATCGAAGTGTCCCTCACCTACATCTACGGAGTTGGTCTCACCCGCTCACAGGCCATCCTGGCCAAAACCGGCGTGAACCCCGACATCCGGGTGAAAGATCTGGAGGACGGAGATCTTCAGAAGCTCCGCAACGCCATGGAGGAATACACCCTCGAAGGCGATCTGCGCCGTCAGGAGGGCATGGCCCTCAAGCGCCTGCAGGACATCGGCTGCGTCCGTGGCCGTCGCCACCGCATGAGCCTTCCCGTTCGTGGCCAACGCACCCGCACCAACGCACGCACCCGCCGCGGCGCGCGGAAAACTGTGGCCGGCAAGAAGAAGTAAGTCCTCTACATCCCTATTCCTGACTGCATACGGCCATGGCTAAAACCGTCAAAAAATCCGGCCCCAAGAAGGCCAAGCGCAACGTCCCGAACGGCGTCGCTCACATCCAGAGCACCTTCAACAACACCATCGTGTCCATCACCGACACCGCCGGTGAGGTGATTTCCTGGTCGTCTGCAGGTGCCAGTGGCTTCAAAGGTGCTCGCAAAGTCACCCCCTTCGCGGCTCAAACCGCTGCAGAAGCAGCAGCACGTCGCGCCCTTGACCAAGGCATGCGTCAGATCGAAGTGCTGGTAAGGGGTCCTGGCTCAGGCCGTGAGACCGCCATCCGTGCTCTCCAGGTTGCTGGCCTCGAAATCACTCTGATTCGAGACGTCACCCCCCTGCCCCATAACGGTTGCCGCCGGCCCAAGCGCCGCCGCGTCTGAACCGAGCTGATTTCCGTCCGGTTTCACCCCTTACCCCGATTCAGACCGTGTTGCAGTACCAGATTGATCGCATTGAGCATCAGGTGGCCGAGGATCGCGCCCAGTCCGGCGTTTTCCTGATCGGTCCCCTCGAGCGTGGCCAGGCCACGACCCTGGGCAACGCGCTGCGTCGCGTGCTGATGGGTGGGCTGGAAGGCAGTGCTGTCACCGCCATCCGGATTGCAGGTGTCAATCACGAATACGCCACGGTTCCTGGGGTCCGTGAAGACGTTCTCGACATCCTGCTGAACTGCAAGGAGCTCACCGTCAACAGCCGTTCGGCCGAACTCGAGATTGGTCGTCTCGTGGTGGCTGGTCCCGCGGAAGTGAAGGCTGGAGATCTTCAGTTCTCCTCTCAGGTGCAGGTGGTGGACGCCGATCGTCCGATCGCCACCGTGGCCGACGGCCACAGCCTCGAGCTGGAAGTGCACGTCGAGCGCGGCGTTGGCTATCGCCCGGTGGATCGTCACAACGAAGAAACCAGTGCCATCGATCTGCTCCAGATCGATGCCGTGTTCATGCCCGTGACCCGGGTCAACTTCACCATCGACGAAACCGCCGTTGCCGAAGGCGGTTCGGCCCGCGAGCGCCTGCGGATGGAGATCGTCACCGACGGCTCCATTACCCCCGACGACGCCCTGGCTCAATCAGCCAATCAATTGATTGAGCTGTTCCAGCCGCTGGCCACGGTCACTCTCGTGGAGGAAGTTCCTGCTGAACCCGAGCCCTCGGCGGAAGCACAGATTCCTCTTGAGGAACTGAACCTTTCGGTTCGCGCCTACAACTGCCTCAAGCGGGCCCAGGTCAACTCCGTGTCTGACCTGATGGGCTTCAGCTACGAGGATCTTCTGGAGATCAAGAACTTCGGTTCCAAATCCGCTGATGAAGTGATCGAAGCCCTCGAGCGCATCGGCATCTCCATCCCCCAGAGCCGCACTTCTGCATAACTGCAGAACGGCCTGAACGTCCTTTTTCGTCTTCGTCACCGACAGAACCATGCGTCATCAATGCCGAGTTCCTCAGCTGGGACGTCCAGCTGACCAGCGCAAGGCAATGCTGCGCGCCCTGACCACCCAGCTGATTCGCGAAGGTCGGGTCACCACCACCAAGGCACGGGCCAAAGCGCTTCGCGACGAAGCCGAGCGCATGATCACCCTGGCCAAGGACGGCAGCCTCGCCTCCCGTCGCCGGGCCATGGGTTACATCTACGACAAGCAGCTGGTGCATGCACTGTTCGACAAGGCTCCCAACCGCTACAGCGATCGCAAGGGTGGCTACACCCGCATCACCCGCACCGTTCCCCGTCGTGGCGACAACGCCGAGATGGCCATCATTGAACTGGTCTGATCAGACCTCACGTCAGTTCTGACGTTTGAACACCCAACCCTCGTCTGCAGGTCCTGAGCCAGCGTCCCTTCAGCGGATCGCGCTCAGCCTTCAGTACGAGGGTTCTTCGTTTTGTGGGTGGCAGCGCCAACGCAACGGTCGCAGTGTTCAGGCCGTGCTGGAGGACGCCATCGCCCAGCTTGATCCGCACCGACCGGTGCATACCTTTGCCGCCGGTCGCACCGATGCCGGCGTTCATGCCGCCGGTCAGGTGGTGCACTTCGACTGCAGTGGACCGATCCCAGCTCGAAAATGGGCCCCGGCCTTGAACGGACGCCTGCCGAGCACCATTCGTGTGCGCGAATCCGTCGCCCGTCCCCTGGATTGGCATGCCTGTTACTCCGCCACCTACAGGCGGTACCGGTACACGATTCACAACGGGCGCCGCCCCAATTTGTTTTTAAGCCCCTGGAGCTGGCACCGTTACCAACACAGGCTGGATGAGTCCCGCATGCGGGACGCTTTGAGCAGCATGCTTGGTCTGCACGACTTCAGCGCCTTCATGAAGGAAGGCAGCCGTCGCGCCCATGCCCGAACCACCGTGCAGGAGGTGCTCGTGGAGCGCCAAGGCGATCTTCTGCGGGTTGAGATTCAGGCCAGTGGTTTTCTGTACGGCATGGTTCGCCTGCTGATGGCCCAGTTAGTGGCCGTTGGCGAGCACCGTCTCAGTGTTGCCGCCTTTGAACAGCGCTGGAGGGAACGACGACGCCATGAGGTGAAAGAGGCAGCGCCGGCCACGGGCCTCTGCCTGCTTCGGGCTGGCTATGCCGAGCCCATCTTCACCAAAGCCGGCTGGTACGATTGTCAGCCGTGGTTTTTTCTGGCCGAGAGCGATCCGCCTCCGGATCCACCCTCAACGCCGGTATAAACGGGCCTCTACTTCGAAAGCTGCCCAACTCACTGGAGCTGGAGGGCCGAAGAGTAAGCTCGATCTTGAGCCCCGTCAGGTCCAGTTCTGGACCGACCCCTTTGCCCAGTTCCGCTTCTTCAGGCGGGACATAACCGAACCGGCATGCCGGCGCGATGAACAAGACCTCTCTCCCCCCGATTGATTCGATCGACCGCCAGTGGTACGTGGTGGACGCTGAGAATCAAACCCTCGGCCGTCTGGCCACTGAAGTGGCCGCCGTGCTGCGTGGCAAGAACAACCCCAGCTTCACCCCCCATCTGGACACCGGTGATTTTGTCGTCGTCGTGAACGCCGAGAAGATCAAAGTCTCCGGCCGTAAGCCCCAGCAGAAGCTGTACCGCCGTCACTCCGGTCGTCCCGGCGGCATGAAGGTGGAAACCTTCGAAGCTCTGCAGGAACGGATCCCCGAGCGGATCGTGGAGAAGGCCATCAAAGGCATGCTCCCCCACAACGCCCTGGGCCGCCAGATGTTCCGCAAGCTCAAGGTTTACAAAGGCACAGAGCATCCCCACGCCGCTCAGAAGCCCCAGCCTCTTCAGCTCAACCCCTCCGCATCCGCCCAATGAGCAACAACTCCGTCGTCTACTGGGGCACCGGTCGTCGCAAGACCTCTGTCGCCCGTGTTCGTCTCGTCCCCGGCAATGGAACGATCACCATCAATGGTCGTCCCGGTGACAACTATCTGAACTACAACCCCTCGTACATCGCAGCGGTGAAGGCTCCCTTGGAGACCCTCGGCCTCAGCAGCGAGTACGACATCCTCGTCAACGTTCACGGTGGTGGACTCACCGGTCAGTCCGGCGCCATCAAGCAAGGTGCAGCCCGCGCCCTGTGCGAACTGTCGGCCGACAACCGCAAGCCGCTGAAGACGGAAGGTCACCTCAGCCGCGACCCCCGTGCCAAGGAACGCCGCAAGTACGGCCTCAAGAAAGCCCGTAAGGCTCCTCAGTTCTCCAAGCGCTGATTTTTTTACCGATGCCAAAGCCCGACATTCATCCCACCTGGTATCCCGACGCCAAGGTGATCTGCAACGGCGAAGTGGTCATGACCACAGGCGCCACCCAGCCGGAGATCCACGTCGACGTCTGGAGCGGCAACCACCCCTTCTTCACCGGCACCCAGAAGATCCTCGACACCGAGGGTCGTGTGGACCGCTTCATGAAGAAGTACGGCATGGGCACCAAGAAAAAAGGTGCCGACTCTGCCAAGGCCGAGTCCAAGGCCTGAGGGTGAGAACGGGGCATGGACGCCTCGACCTTGTTCACACGGCTGGAAACAGCCACAGCCAGCTTCCGCAACCTCGAGCGGCAGCTGGCCGATCCTGATGTGGCCGCTGATCCGAAGCGGCTTGAATCGATCGCACGGGAGCGATCAAGACTTGAGCCACTCGTGCTCGACTTCGAGGAACTCCAGAAGCTCGAATCCGAGCGTGATTCCGCGCGTCAGCTGCTGAAAGACAGTCGCGGTGACGCTGCAATGGAGGAACTGGCGCAGGATGAGTTGGCCAGCCTCCAGGAACAGCACGCAACGCTGACGGAGCGGCTCACCCTGGCTCTGCTGCCGCGGGATCCCCGCGATGAACGCAGTGTGATGCTGGAAATTCGTGCCGGCGCAGGCGGCGACGAGGCCTGTCTCTGGGCCGGTGATCTGGCACGGATGTATGAGCGGTACAGCCAAAAAGTGGGCTGGGCCGTGCAATCCATCAGCTGCACCGAGGCCGACCTGGGCGGGTTTCGCGAACTGATCCTGTCGGTGCGTGGGGACAGCGTCTACAGCCAACTGAAATTTGAAGCGGGAGTGCACAGGGTGCAACGGGTCCCGGCCACGGAATCCCAGGGTCGGGTCCACACCTCAACAGCCACGGTGGCCGTGATGCCCGAAGCCGATGCCGTGGAAGTTCAGCTCGACCCGAAGGATCTCGATATCAGCACCGCGCGTTCAGGCGGTGCTGGGGGGCAGAACGTCAATAAAGTGGAAACAGCTGTGGACCTTCTCCACAAACCCACGGGCATCCGCGTGTTCTGCACCCAGGAACGCTCCCAGCTGCAGAACCGGGAACGGGCCCTGGAGATCCTGCGCGCCAAATTGTTGGAGCGGGAGCAGGCGGCTGCCGCAGAACGCGAAAGCAGCGACCGACGCGCCCAAGTGGGCAGTGGTGACCGCTCTGAAAAAATCCGCACCTACAACTACAAAGACAACCGAACCACAGATCACCGGCTGGGCCGAAACTTCACCCTGGAACCTGTGTTGGAGGGCCAACTAGAAGACCTGATTGGTGCCTGCATCGCCGAAGAGCAACGTCAGAAACTCGAAGCGCTGAGCGATCAGGCCGAGGCCTGACGGTCAAGCACCGATCACGTACTTCGCCCATTCCTGGTGATGACCGGAATGGATCTGGCGCCGGGCCTCAAAACTGAGGCTGCTGGCCGGTCGCCGCGGCACATGGCGCAGAGGCATGGCGGCTTCCTTCGGAGTTCGATTGCCCTTGCGCACATTGCAGCTGAGGCAAGCCGTGGTCACGTTCTCCCAGGTGTCGCTACCTCCCCGACTGCGAGGCATCACATGGTCGATGGACAACTGATTGTCACGACTGCCGCAGTACTGGCAGGTGTGGTTGTCCCGCTGGAAGAGGTTGCGACGCGTCAGGGGCAGCTGACGAAAGGGAACGCGAACGTACTGGCGCAGGCGGATCACAGTTGGCAGGTGGGTGCCCTGACGCAGTTGCCGACAGGGGTCGTGTTCCAGACTCTCGGCCTTGCCCTTCAGCATCATCACCACAGCCCGTCTCCAGGTGGTGATATTGAGCGGCTCGTAGGACGCATTGAGAACGAGAACCTGGCCCATGCCAGCTCACTCAATAATGGTCATGCTATCGGCGATGTGAAGCTGTCTCGGTAGCGCCGAGCACCGCCTGTGATTCCGGAGCTGAATCCACGTCAGCGCGCCTGGGTGGAGGTTTCACCTGCAGCGATTCGGGCCAACGCCAGGGCGCTCTGCCAACACCTCGGTGCTCGTACCCAACTGATGGCGGTGGTGAAGGCCGATGGCTATGGCCACGGCGCCGAGACAGTGGCTTGGGCTGCCCTTCAGGGGGGAGCCACCAGCCTTGGCGTGGCCACGCTGCAGGAAGGCCTTGAGCTGCGGCGGGCCGGCCTGGAAGCACCAGTGCTGTTGCTCAGCAACCTCAATGAACCGGAGGAGCTGCGCACCTGCCTGCACTGGCGGTTGATGCCCACCCTGAGCAGCCTCAGGGATGCCCAGCTCTGCAACGCTCTGGCAGCCGACAGCGGTCGGTGTTTCGACGTGCAATTGAAGATCGACACCGGCATGGCACGGCTGGGCTGCTCCCTCAGCGAGGGACATCAGACCGCGGCAGAGCTGAACAGCCTGGAACACCTCAATCTGGAGGGCATCTACAGCCATCTGGCCTGTGCCGATGAGCCGAACGATGCCTTGACCAGCCTCCAGCAGGAGCGCTTCGTGAGCATGCTCTCGGCCCTGCCCCAAGCGGGTGCCGGCATCACCCGCCATCTGGCCAACTCGGCAGGGACCCTGCTCAACCGGGAGCTGCACCACGACCTCGTGCGCGTTGGATTGGCCCTGTACGGCCATGCCCCCGCCAGTCATCTGAGCAACGTCATTCCCCTGCAACCCGCCCTGGCGGTTCGTGCCCGGGTCAGCCTGATCCGCGACGTGCCCGCCGGCACTGGAGTCAGCTACGGCCATCGCTTCATCACCCAGCGCCCCACGCGGCTTGCGGTGGTGGGGATCGGCTATGCCGATGGTGTTCTGCGGTCCCTCAGCGGGCACATCCACGCCTTGCATCGCAATCGCCAGCTGCCTCAGGTGGGAGCCATCACCATGGACCAGCTCCTGCTGGATGCCACCGATGCAGCTGAGCTGGAGCAAGGCGACATCGTGACCCTGCTGGGCCAGGACGGCGACCTGGAATTAAGCCCTCAAAGCTGGAGCAACCACTGCGGCTCGATTCCCTGGGAGATCCTCTGTGGTTTCAAACGACGTCTGCCCCGCGTTGAAGTCTGACCACCTGCCCAGCACTTGGTACTCTGGGTGCGCCGCTGGAGAGGTGGCTGAGTGGTTGAAAGCGGCTCCCTGCTAAGGAGTTACAGGAGGCAACTTCTGTCGAGGGTTCGAATCCCTCCCTCTCCGTTCCAAGTCCATCAACTCAATCCGCCGGCTCCTCTGAGCTGGTGAACAGGTTGAGTTGCCGTGCCAGCTCCGGCAAAAGGGATGCGTCCCTGGCGCGATCAGGCCCCGTGGTGAACACCACCAGCAAGCTGGGCGGCTGCTGTTCAGACGCCTGAAACCAGGCGGCGTCATGACGGGCCTGACTCATCCAGCCGGCCTTGCTCCACAGCAGAGCGTCCTCAGGTAGGCCTTCGCCGAGGAAGCCATCCACCTGGTTTTCAGGATCAGCGCGACGCTGCTTTTGATCGAGCGAGCGCCGCAACAGACCCTGCAGCCGACGACAGGCCGGTGGCGACACCACCGCACCGGTCATCACCGCCTCCAGCATCCGGGCTGTCGCAGCCGTGGACAAGCCATTGCGGTTGCCGTTGTCGGCCCCATAGAACATTTTCTCCCGGCCATAGGGACCATCACCCCAGGTCTTCTGGCAGCAATTCACCGCCTCAAGTTCCGGCCAGGCCAGGCTCTGCAACCAGCCATTGATCAAGCGACGCTGCTGCGTCCAAAGCTCCCAGCGTTCGCCATGGAGGGCAGGGCCGCTGGTGGTGCCTGTGAGCAGATCAACCACCAGCCCCGTGGCATCGTTGCTGGAGTCGGCGATCATGTCGCGCATCGCCCGACGCAATTCCTCGCTCTCAGGGATCAGGTCCCGTTGCAGCCACTGCTCACCGGCGACGGCATAAAACAACTTCACCACGCTGGCCGGATAGAGGATCCGGTCTTGGTTCCAGGAAGCACCACGGCCCTGACCCGCCTCCGGTGCAGCGTCGTCGTACCGCACCCAGGTGATCGCCAGGCTGTTGCGCAGCCCCGGGCGACCGTCGGCATCGAGCCCATCGAGGGCCGCCTCAAGCCGAGCCGCCATGGCGAGATCGGGACGGTAGAACGCCATAGCGATTCGATTGGGCCATGGCGACGTTAGGCACCCTGCTGGCCCCGGACCTGATTCAGACGGGCTCCTGTTGGCAGCTGTGCGCTGACGTGAATGGTTATTCGCGATCTGCCGGCGCGAGTCTGACCACCCAGGCCTGTCATGGACGCCGATTTCGCATTCTGGAGAGGCAGCCCAAGAGGATCGCTGTTCAGCTGCTGGAGGATGGCTACCGCTGCTGGCTCGAACTCGATGCGGTTCTGGGGCGAGCTGAGCGATGCGCAGCCTGGCGACCATCGCCGCTGAGCGCAACGGAGATTGAACGACGTCTGCCCAGCGTGCTCGCCTGGAGCGAAACCGCCCAGCAACGCCCCAATGTCTACCTCTGGGGAGGCACCACAGAACCGGACATGGATTGTTCCGGTCTGATGCAGATGGCCTTCGCCAGCCAGGACATTTGGATTCCGCGAGATGCCTATCAACAGGAGCGGTTCTGCCAACCTGTTGCCGCTCTGCCCGACGATCACAGCCTGCTGCGCCCGGGAGATCTGCTGTTTTTTGGCACACGCCGGCGTTGCACCCATGTGGGGCTCCATCTCGGCGAGGGCCGCTACCGCCACAGCTCAGGCCAGGACCATGGGCGCAATGGGATCGGCATCGACAGCCTTCACAGCAGCGATCAGCACCCGGTGGCTTGCCACTACAGGGCTGAATTCCGCGGCGCCGGCCGTGTGGTGCGTTGCCATGACGGATCGCATCTCTCCTGACGCTGGCAGCAGAATCGACCGGGCCCCTGCTTAAGTTGAGCAACACGCGGCGCGACCGGCATGAGTGCACCCCTGAATCTCTCGGTGGTGGTGCCGCTGTACAACGAAGAGGAAAGCCTGCCCCATCTGGTTGAGCAGCTCCTTTCAGCGCTGCGTCCAACCGATGAGGCGTTTGAGCTGGTTCTGGTCGACGACGGATCCAGCGACCGCACCGCGAACGTGCTGGCCAAGCTCAGCGCCGAAGTGCCCGAAGTGGTGGCTGTGCTTCTGCGCAAGAACTATGGCCAGACCGCAGCCATGGCGGCTGGGTTTGATGTGGCTGGCGGAGAGGTAATCGTCAGCCTCGATGGAGATCTGCAGAACGATCCAGCCGACATCCCCATGCTGCTGGCCAAACTGCGAGAGGGGTACGACCTTGTCAGTGGCTGGCGCCATCAGCGCCAGGACGCCGCCCTCCAGCGCAAACTTCCCTCCAGGATCGCCAACCGCTTGATCGGCCGGGTAACCGGTGTGCGGCTGCATGACTACGGCTGCTCCCTCAAGGCCTACCGCCGCGAGGTGCTCTCAGACATGCGGCTCTATGGGGAGCTGCATCGCTTTCTTCCCGCCCTGGCCTTCATCGAGGGTGCACGGATCACCGAAGTGAAGGTGAACCACCGGGCGCGTCAGTTCGGAAGCAGCAAGTACGGGATCGATCGCACCTTCCGTGTGCTGATGGATCTGCTCACCGTCTGGTTCATGAAGCGTTTTCTGACCCGGCCGATGTACGTGTTCGGCTTCGGGGGGCTGCTGGCCATCGCCGCCAGCCTGATCACCAGCACCTATCTGCTGGTGATCAAGGTGATGGGAGGCGACATTGCCAATCGCCCACTGCTCACCCTGGCGGTGGTGCTTGGCTTGGCTGGCATTCAACTGTTCTGCTTCGGACTGCTGGGCGAACTGCTGATCCGCACCTACCACGAAAGCCAGGATCGCCCGATTTATCGCATCCGCGAAACATTGCGCGGCGGCCGAGCCTGCTGACGGATCGGGGCAGCGGCCGGCGCGCCGCGGAACGGTGCGATCGCAGCGGCAGCTGCTTCCACCACACGCGCATCGCTGTCACGCAGCGCCTGGCGCAGCAGGGGCAGCGCCGAACGGTGTCCCCATCGGGCGGCCAAACGAACAGCGCGCAAACGCTCCTCGGGTCCAGCCTCCATATCAGCCTTGAGACGACGCTCCAGGGCAAGACGCTCCAAGGGGCTGCTCGGCGCCGTCCAGGACTCCAGGGAAGCATCGGCGGATTCCCCATCAGCAGCGTGCTCAATCACCAGTTCCAACTGGGCACGATTGATCTGTGCGACACGGCTGGCATCCGTGCTGGAAAGCATCGGCTTCACCGGCTTCCTGCGCAACCACAGCACCACCGTGAGCAGCACGACGGCACCGGGGAGGAGAACGTTCTGCATGCGGATTGAACTTTTATGTCGCCGTCGGGACCTAAAGCAGGCCTTCAGAACGGTCCTACTTACAGTAGCTGCGAAGCTTTTGGCCTCGACATGACTGGAGATTTCGCTGCTGCCTGGCTGCCTGCGATTTTCGTGCCCATCACCGGAATCGTGTTCCCCGCAGTGTTCATCGTCCTTGTTGGTCGAGTGATCACCGCTGCCGAGTGACCGCGACCTGCGGACCGTTTCAACCCCTCAGCACTCGTACCTCATGACCGTCACTCCTGCTGCTGATCCCTGCGTCGGCAACCTTGCGACACCCGTCAACAGCGGCTATTTCATCAAGGGCCTGATCAACAACCTGCCCCTGTACCGCCCCGGAATTTCTCCGAACTTCCGTGGTCTGGAAACTGGTGCGGCCTTCGGCTATCTGCTCTACGGCCCCTTCACCATCTGTGGTCCCCTGCGTGCCACTGAGTACCAGCAAACCGCTGGTCTGCTGGCTGCCATTGGCGCCGTGCACATCCTCAGCCTGCTGTTCCTGCTCTACAACCAGCCCGGCAAGCAACCCAACATCCCCCCTGCAGATGTGACGGTTGAGAATCCCCCCGCCGACCTGTTCACCCGCACCGGCTGGGCTGACTTCACCAGTGGGTTCTGGCTGGGTGGTTGCGGCGGTGCCGTTTTCGCCTGGTTCCTCTGCAACACCGTTCACGTGCAGGAACTGTTCAAGATTGCTGCTGGTGTCTGGAGCGTCGGCTGAAGTAGTTCACTGAACCCTCTGACTAAAACCTTTCATCCCCCGGTTGCCTGATTCCAGGCGATCGGGGGATTTTTCCTGGCAGGATTCATTCACATTTGAGACGCCCCGGTGCGGTCGATCTCCCAGCCGTTTCTTCGGCGGCCGGTTCTGACGGTCGTCTGCAGCCTGCTGATCCTTTTGGCGGGCTGCACGGCGTTGTTCGGCCTGGGACTGGAGGATCTTCCGCCCCTCGCTCCCACCCGCGTGAGTGTGAGCGCCAGCTTCCCGGCGGCTTCACCGGAGGTGGTGGAGCAGAGCGTGACCCGGGTGTTGGAACAACAGCTGAATGGCCTGGAAGGGGTCGAAAGCATCAGCTCAACCAGCAGGCAGGGCGGCGCCAGCATCTCGTTGCGCTTCAACGCGGGTGATCCCGAGCTGAATGCGATCAAGGTTCAGAACGAGGTGAACCTGGCCAGCCGCCGGCTGCCCCAGGCCGTGACGCGCCAGGGGCTCCAGGTGCGGCGCTCCTCGGAAGACCTGTTGATGATCCTGGGGTTCAGCCACCCGCCGGATCAATACGTCCCCACCTTTCTCACGGGCTGGCTGGACCAGACCCTGCGGGACGCGCTGCTCAGCACACCAGGCATCGGTGATGCGCGGATCTTCGGCAGCAGTGAACTCTCTTATCGCCTCTGGTTGGATCCGCAACGCCTCGAACAGGCCAACCTCACCCTTGGCGATGTCAGCCGAGCCCTGGCTGAACAAAACGTTTTGGCTGCCGTTGGCAGCATCGGGGCTGCCCCAGTTCCAGCGGGCCAAATGCTGAGCCTTCCGGTGGAAGCGGAAGGACGTCTTCGCAGCCAATCGGATTTCGAGAATCTCGTCCTGCGCCGGCTCGACAACGGCGGACTGCTGCGCCTGAAGGATGTGGGACGGGTTGCCCTCGGACAGCGCAACTACGGACGCGAGGCCATGAATCTGGCTGGCGAGCGTTCGGTGGCCGTGGGCATCTACCAGCGCGATGGGGCCAATGCCCTGGAGGTGAGCAGGGCGATCAAGCGCAAGCTGAAGCAGTTGGAAGCGAGCTTTCCCCCGGGCATCGAGGTCTCAATGGTCGTGGATGTGGCCGACACGGTTCAGGCCAACCTCGATCGCACCTTCATTACCTTGCGCGATGCCGTGCTGCTGGTGCTGGTGGTGCTGGTGCTGTTTCTGGGCCGCTGGCGTCTCGCCCTGATCCCTGGCCTAGCCGTGCCGGTGGCGCTGGTGGGAAGCCTCAGCCTGGTGAAACTGAGCGGTTCCAATCTCAACAGCCTGATCCTGTTTGGCCTGGTGCTGGCCACCGGGATCGTTGTGGATGACGCCATCGTCGTGAGCGAAGACATCGCCGGACGCATCGAACGGGGCACACCCCCCGAACAGGCGGCCGAAGGCGCCATGGCTGAGTTGGCGACGGCCGTTGTGGCCACCTCATTGGTGCTGGCAGCCGTGTTCCTGCCCGTGCTGCTCATTCCTGGATCGATCGGACGCCTCTATCAACCGATCGCCCTGGCCATCAGCGGAGCGATCCTGTTCTCCACCCTGAATGCGCTCAGCTTCACCCCCATGGCTTGCGCCCGGGTGTTGGGCCCAGGGGGCGGCCGTCTTCCTGGGGCCATCGGCAAGCTCAGCCGTTGGCTTCGGCAGGGCATGCAAACCCTGCAATCCCGATACGCAAAACAACTCGAGCACTGGCTGCAGCACAAGCAACGCATCGCCCTTGTGCTGCTGAGCGGCCTTGTCATCACGGCCTCAGGCTTGGCGGTGATGCCAACGGCGTTCATTCCCGATGACGACCAAGGCCAGATCCGCGGCTACTTCACCCTCCCCGATGGCGCCAGCCTTGAGCGCAGCGTGGCTGTAATGGACGACATCCGACGGGTCGTCAGCGAAGAGCCCCTGGTGCGCACCGGCAACTTTTATGCCGGCAGCTCCTTCGGACAGAGCGGAGAAGACCGTGGCTCGTTTTACCTGCGCCTCCAGCCACGCAAGGATCGACCTGGCAAAGAGCAGAGCAGCAACGCCATCAAACGCCGTCTCAATCGCAAGATTCAGCAACGGGTTGGTGAGGCCAGGGTCGTGCTGATCACCCCACCAACCGTGCGGGGCTTCAGCAGTGAATCAGGACTTTCGCTGGAACTGCTGGACCGCAGCGGAGGGCAACTCAGCCTGGAGCAATTCGGCCAAGTCGCCGACGATTTCATCCAGACGGCCAAGGCGACGGACCGATTTGAACGGGTGAGCACCCGCTTTGATGCCAGCTTCCCCCGCTGGCGGCTGGAGCTCGATCGCGACCAACTGGCTGCTCTCGATCTCGACTACGGCGCAACCCTGCGGGAGATAGGCACCGCCTTCGGCGGCCGCTACATCGATGACACCTACGACGACGGTCGCATCCACTCGATCGTTCTGCAGGTCGAAGGCAGCGAACGACGTCGGCCGGAAGATCTCACCGGACTCATGGTGCGCAACCGCAACGGTGAGCTGGTGTCGGTGGCCAGCGTGGCCAGCCTGACCCGCGAGGAGGGCGTCAACAACATTCGCCACTTCGGACTCAACCGGGCCATCAGAATCACGGCCATCCCGGCGCCAACGGTGAGCAGCGGTGAAGCCATCGATGCCCTCACCCAGGCCGGTGATCGCATTGGAGGCAGCAACATCGGCCTGGCCTTCACGGGCCTGGCGCTGGAGGAACAACGGGCTGGGCAGGTGACCTGGGTGCTGTTCGCTCTCGGCGTGACGGTCGTCTATCTGCTGCTGGCCGCTCTTTACGAGAGTTTCATTGACCCGTTGATCATCCTGCTCACGGTGCCGATGGCCCTGCTCGGGGCTCTGATCGGCTTGAAATTGCGGGGCCTTCCACTGGATGTTTACGGCCAGATGGGACTCCTGGTGCTGGTGAGCCTGGCGGCCAAGAACGGAATTCTGATCGTGGAATTCGCCAACCAGCGGGTGGCGGCAGGCCTGGCCCTGCGCGAGGCCGTTGTGGATGCAGCCGTGAACCGGATGCGGCCGATCCTGCTGACGGCGGTCACATCCCTGGCGGGTTTCCTGCCCCTTCTTTTTGCCCAGGGCACGGGAGCAGCCAGCAGGGTCAGCATTGGCACCGTGGTATTCAGCGGACTGCTGGTGGCCTCGTTGCTGTCCCTGTTTGCCGTCCCTGCCGTCTATCTGATGCTGAAACGCGATCGAAGGCCCACCGCGTAGGGTGCGATCTCGATCCAATGGTTCTGCTGCTGGAGGGAACGATGACCATCACCCCACGGGCGACAACGGCAACCAGTTCCCAGGCGCAGTTCTTCGATTACGCCTCAGCAGCCAATCCCCTGCAACAGGGGCTGATCAGCACGATCCCCTACCGCAGCTTTTCGGCCAGTTTTTTTGATCAAGCCGGAACGGCCCTGCAACCTCTTGATTTGAGTACCGACTTGCACTGCGAAGGTCCGGCCACCGGTCCATCGCTCTGCGGCAACTTCATCCGACTGGATCAGGGATCCCTGCGCACCCATGCGGATGCGACCAGTCAGCTGTTCTTCGTGGCCCGAGGCCATGGGCAAACTGAAGCCTGCGATCAGGTTTTTCACTGGAGCGAGGGAGACACGTTCGTGCTTCCGGCGGGCGGTGAAGCCATTCACAGCAGCGACACCAATGCAGGCCTGTATTGGGTGCACGATGCCCCCTTGCTTCGTTATCTGGGGGTGAGCACCGTGAAACCGGTGTTCGAACCCTGCTTCTACAGCCATGAGGATGCTCGCGCGCAGTTGGATGCCATCGCCAGCAATCCCCGCGGAGCCAACGCCAATCGCGTGAGTGTGCTGTTGGGAAACAACGCCTTCCCTCAGACGCGCACCGTCACCCACACCCTCTGGGCCATGTTGGGCATCCTCCCCGCAGACCAGGTGCAGCGGCCCCACCGACACCAGTCGATCGCCCTTGATTTTGCGGTGGCCTGCCAACCGGGTTGCTACACGATGATCGGCACCGAGCTGGATGAGAACGGAATGATCCGCAATGGGCACCGGGAAGACTGGGCAGCCGGCGCAGCCTTCGTGACCCCGCCCGGCTACTGGCACTCTCACCACAACGAATCCGGCGCCGACGCCTACGTGCTGCCCATTCAGGATGCCGGCCTGCACACCTATCTGCGCACTCTCGACATTGCCTTCAGCAACAGGGGCCGGGCTGACTTAAGCAACACCCCATAGCCAACCCAACCTCAACGGGTGAGCAATTGATGATTCACCGAGGTCAGGGCACCGTGTTCTGAATAGCAACGTGAAATGCGCTCGAGGCGCGTTGCACTCGACAGCCAAAGCGCTTCGATGCTGAAGGGCTGATGGGGATCAATCTGGGCCGGCGCCAGAAAGGCTCCTCCATCCGGCAAACAAATCCAGCGATCAAGATCGTCTGCGGCAAAACAGATGTTGTCCTCTGGCGAAGGGTGCTCGCAACGCCAGTCACCGACCAGCTGATCTGGCTCCAGGGGTGGGCATTCCACCGCTGTACTTCCGGCGAGGAACTCACGGATCAGCACAATCCGATCCAATTGCCCCGCACCATCCCAAAGCAGCACCAAGCGATGACGGCGTTGCTCATGCAGGAACCCGAACTCGGCATAGAGCTTGGTCCAGGTGGAGCGGTGCAGCGTCCCCCTTGAAAAACTGCCGCTACCGAAGACCCCCATGTCGGGATCCAGCCGCGTGAAGCATTGAACGATCCGCTTTTCAGGCTCGCCGGTAGGCGGTTGATGGGGAGAACTCGATCCCGCTCCCTCAGGCCAGAGCAGCAGGGTCAGATTCAGTGGCACACCGGAGGGGGCCGGTTCGAGCGTGAGCAGGGAGGGCTGACGCTTGGTGCGTTGAAGTGTCCGGTCCAGGCTGTCGAACCAGCCGCGCCACTCACCAACGTTGCGCTGCAGGTGCTCCCATTCGCCCACGTTCAGCCCGATCCCGATCGAGGCCTGAGGCTAGAGAAGGCCCAGAGCAAGACGAGAACAACAACGCGGTCAAACAGAACCACTGCGAGGCACAGACAACAAAAATCCCCACCCGGCGAACCGGATGGGGACGTTTGAAACGAGGAACGACTCGTCGCGGGTTAATTCAGGAAGGAATCAACCGAATTTCCCTGAAGTCGAGGCAATCAGGAAGGCGGCGTACGTCAGGACATAGCCAACTGTGAAGTGAGCCAAGCCGACGACACGGGCCTGAACGATGGACAGTGCCACAGGCTTGTCGCGGTAACCCATCATGTTGGCGATGGGGCTGCGCTGGTGAGCCCAGACGATGGTCTCGATCAGTTCCTGCCAGTAACCCCGCCAGGAGATCAGGAACATAAAGCCGGTGGCCCAAACCAGGTGTCCGAAGAGGAACATCCAAGCCCAGACGGCGAGGTTGTTGCTGCCGAACGGGTTGTAGCCGTTGATCAACTGGGAGGAGTTGAGCCACAGGTAGTCGCGGAACCAGCCCATCAGGTAGGTGCTGGATTCGTTGAACTGGGCCACGTTGCCGGACCAGATGGCCAGGTGCTTCCAGTGCCAGTAGAAGGTCAGCCAACCCACGGTGTTCAGAGCCCAGAAGACAGCCAGGTAGAAGGCGTCCCAGGCAGAGATGTCGCAGGTGCCGCCACGGCCGGGGCCGTCGCAGGGGAAGGAGTAGCCGAAGTCCTTCTTGTCGGGCATCAGCTTGGAGCCGCGGGCATCCAGGGCACCCTTCACAAGGATCAGGGTGGTGGTGTGCAGACCCAGAGCAATGGCGTGGTGAACCAGGAAGTCACCAGGGCCGATGGGTAGGAACACATCGGTGTTGCCATTGATCGCGTCCAGCCAGTAGTGCTCACCAGGAATGTTCTGGGCAGCAAGGCTGGCGGAGCTGGAGGCGTTGGAGAGCAGCACGTCCATTCCGTACATGGCCTTACCAGAGGCGGCCTGAACGAACTGTGCGAACACGGGCTCAACCAGGATCTGCTTCTCGGGGGTACCGAAGGCAACAACCACGTCGTTGTGGACGTAGAGGCCGAGGGTGTGGAAACCGAGGAACAGGGAGACCCAGCTCAGGTGGCTGATGATCGCTTCCTTGTGCTCCAGCATCCGGGCCAGGACGTTGTCCTTGTTGGCTTCGGGGTCGTAGTCACGGATGAAGAAGATCGCACCGTGGGCGAAGGCACCACACATCAGCGCGATGGCGATGTACTGGTGGTGGGTATACAGGGCTGCCTGAGTCGTGTAGTCCTTCGCGATGAAGGCGTACGACGGCATCGAGTACATGTGCTGCGCCACGAGGCTGGTGACCACGCCAAGGGAGGCGAGAGCCAGACCAAGCTGGAAGTGCAGGCTGTTGTTGATGGTGTCGTAGAGACCCTTGTGGCCAGCGCCGAGGTCACCAGGGGTGCCCTTCGGGGGGTTGTGGGTTTCGAGGATCTCCTTGATGGAGTGACCGATACCGAAGTTGGTCCGGTACATGTGGCCGGCGATCACGAAGAGGCAACCGATGGCCAGGTGGTGGTGGGCGATGTCCGTCAGCCAGAGAGCTTCTGTCTGAGGGTGGAAGCCACCGAGGAAGGTGAGGATGGCGGTGCCGGCACCTTCGGAACTACCGAAGACCTGATTCAGAGAATCGGGGTTTTCGGCGTAAACACCCCAGTTGCCGGTGAAGAAGGGTCCAAGACCGGCGGGGTGAGGCAGAACGTTAAGGAAGTTGTCCCAACCAACGTGCTGACCGCGGGCTTCGGGGATCGCAACGTGAACCAGGTGACCGGTCCAGGCGATGGAGCTGAAGCCGAAGAGGACAGCGAGGTGGTGGTTCAGACGCGATTCAGCGTTTTTGAACCAGGCCAGAGAAGGACGGAACTTGGGCTGCAGGTGCAACCAGCCGGCGAAGAGGGCCCAAGCCGACAGGATCATCATGAAGATGGAACCCTGATACAGCTCGGCATTCGTCTTCATGCCGATTGTATAGAACCAGTGATAAAGGCCTGAGTAGGCGATGTTCACCGGGGAGGAAGCACCCGCTTGGGTGAAGGCGTCAATGGCGCCTTGACCGAAGTGGGGATCCCAGATTGCGTGAGCGATGGGGCGCACGTGCAGGGGGTCGGCGACCCACTGCTCGAAGTTGCCCTGCCAGGCGATGTGGAACAGGTTTCCCGAAACCCACAGGCCGATGATCGCGAGGTGACCGAAATGGGTGGAGAAGAGCTTCTGGTAGAGGCGCTCCTCCGTCATTCCGTCATGGCTCTCGAAGTCGTGAGCCGTGGCGATCCCGTACCAAATACGGCGGGTTGTCGGGTCCTGGGCCAGACCCTGGCTGAACGAAGGGAATTTCGTTGCCATTAGAGGGAGAGGTCAGGTGAGGTCAGCCGACCACAAGAATGTGGGCGTGGAAGAAGGCCCACGTGGTCGCAATTCCGCCCAAGAGGTAATGGGCAACACCCACGGCACGGCCTTGGATGATGGAAAGAGCACGGGGCTGGATGGCGGGAGCCACCTTCAGCTTGTTGTGAGCCCAGACGATGGACTCGATCAGTTCCTGCCAGTAGCCGCGGCCACTGAAGAGGAACATCAGGCTGAAGGCGAACACGAAGTGAGCGCCGAGGAACATGATTCCGTAGGCGGCCGTGTTCGAGCCATAGCTGTTGATCACCTGAACGGCCTGAGCCCACAGGAAGTCACGCAGCCAGCCATTGATGGTGATGGCGCTTTGGGCAAAGTTGCCGTTGGTGATGTGCGCGACGGAACCGTCGGCATTCACCGTTCCCCAGATGTCGCTCTGCATCTTCCAGGAGAAGTGGAAGATCACAACAGACAGGGAGTTGTACATCCAGAACAGGCCCAGGAACACGTGGTCCCAAGCGGAAACCTGGCAGGTGCCACCACGACCAGGACCATCGCAGGAGAAGCGGAAGCCCAGGTTGGCCTTATCAGGGATGAGGCGGGAGCTACGGGCGTACAGGACACCCTTCAGCAGGATCAGCACCGTCACGTGAATCGTGAAGGCGTGGATGTGGTGAACCATGAAGTCGGCGGTGCCGAGCGGCATGGGAGCAGCGGCAACCTTGCCGCCGACGGCGACAACAGAACCGTTGAACACTTCACTCACACCCGCGAGGGCGTTGGGAGCTGTGCTGCCAGCAGCTGCGGCGTGCACGTTCTGAATCCACTGAGCAAAGATCGGCTGAATGGAGATCGCCGAATCGCTGAACATGTCCTGGGGACGACCCAGGGCACGCATGGTGTCGTTGTGGATGTACAGGCCGAAGCTGTGGGCTCCGAGCCAGATGCAGACCCAGTTGAGGTGACTAATGATGGCGTCGCGAGCCTTGAGCACCCGATCCAGCACGTTGTCGATGTGCTTGGCGGGGTCGTAATCGCGAACCATGGCGATGGCGGCATGAGCGCCGGCACCAACGATCAGGAAGCCGCCGATCCAGATGTGGTGGGTGAAGAGCCCGATCTGGGTGGGGTAATCGATCGCTTGGTACGGATACGGAGGCATCGCGTACATGTGCTGAGCAACGATGATGCTCACGGAACCGCCGATGGCGAGGTTGACCGCCAGCTGGGCATGCCAGGAATTGGTCATGAAGTCGTAAAGACCATCGTGACCGTTGCTGGCAGGGAACAGGAGGGGATCACCCTTCTGACCTTCGTGGATCTCCTTGATGGAGTGACCGATGCCCCAGTTGGTCCGGTACATGTGACCAGCAACGATGAACATCACGGCAATCGCCACATGGTGATGGGCGATGTCGGTCATCCAGAGGCTTCCCGTAACAGGATTCAAACCACCCTTGAAGGTGAGGAAATCGCTGTAGGCAGCCCAGTTGCCGGAGAAGAAGGCACCGACACCAGCACTGAAGCCGGGATACAGCTGCGCCAGCAGGTCCTGATTGAAGAACTCGTGGGGCAGCGGAATGTCTGCAGCCGAAGCGATGGTCTTGCCATTCAGTACCAGCGGTTGGCCGGCGTCGATGGCATCCATCAACTTGGTGACAGGGGCAGACACGTGGATGACGTGACCAGCCCAGGACAGTGAACCGAGACCCAGCAGACCTGCCAGGTGGTGGTTCAGCATCGACTCAACGTTCTGGAACCACTCCAGCTTCGGCGCAGCCTTGTGGTAGTGGAAAACACCGGCGTTGAGCATGAGGCCGGCCATCACCAGGGCACCGATGGCCAGAGCCATGAGCTGGGTTTCGCTGGTGATGCCCCAGGCCCGCCACATCTGGAAGAGGCCTGAAGTGATTTGGATGCCTTGGAAACCGGCACCCATGTCGCCGTTGAGGACTTCTTGGCCGAAGACGGCCCAGACCTGCTGGGCGCTTGGTTTCACATGGGTGGGGTCAGCAAGCCAACCGGAATAGTTGGAGAAGCGGGCGCCATGGAAGAAGGCACCGCTGAGCCAGATGAAGATGACGGCCAGGTGGCCGAAATGGGCGGAGAAGATCCGCCGAGAGACCTCTTGAAGGTCGCTCGTGTGAGCGTCGAAGTCGTGAGCGTTGGCGTGAAGGTTCCAAACCCAGGTGGTGGTTTTGGGACCTTTCGCGAGAGCTCGGTCGAAGTGTCCGGGCTTGCCGAACAGCTCGAAGGTTGCTGGATTGTCAACCTTCTCGACCTGGCTTTTCGCGTCACTCCCACGCTCAGGTGGGCTGATGGTCATCGAGTCGTTCCTCGAGGGACGGGTTTCGAGGTGGTGGGCCACCCCTCCGAAGGGCCGAAGCCAATCGGGGCCCCGAACAAGGATTCGCAAGGAATCGGCGTTCGGGCGTCAGTACGGCGAAGAGGTCGAAACCCCTTGCCTGCACTGAAGCTGGGGCCCCAAAGAGGGGACCGCTGGCGGAAGCATAGGGGCGGAGAAGGGGGTTAAAGGGCCCTGAGTTACAAAGGTTCAATCCCGTGGCGAGCCAGTCAGCGACAGGCGTCTGCAGAAGGCTGAGAATCAGCGAAACTACAAAGATCTCAGGCAGTAAGCAATACAATTTCACGCATATTTCCTTCCTAAATAACTAAAACTCTGCCGCTGAAGGGCGGATTGTTCAGAATGATCGGATCTGTTCATGCCCGATGCGTCGCCCTGGCCTGAAGTCGATATGGGCTGTTCTGCTGGCAGCAGTGCTGCTTCTTGGTGCCGGCTTACCTGTTCATGCGCGCCCTGGATTCTTCAATCGCGATGCAGGGTCCGCTGCCAAACCGCTGCCGAGTTCAGCCCCCAGCGGGAAGCTCCAGGAAGTGGCTCCTCCAGGGGCAGTGCAACAGCTACGCCAGAACCTGCAACAGCACCGCCCCTCCCTGCGGCTGATCGATCCAAGCACCGACAGCATCGTTTCTTCTGACGCCCTTGAGCTGCGTTTCGAAATCGACGACTGGCCCCTCAGCAGCGACCCCGAATTGGGCCTGGGGCCCCATGTGGTGCTCCAAATCGACAACCGTGCTCCCCTACGACTGAGCAAAAGCGATGGAAACCGCCTGAGGGTCCGCATCGATGACCTGGAGGCGGGCAGTCACCGGTTCAGCGCCTGGGCCGCTTACCCCTGGGGAGAAGCCGTTCAAGCACCGGGGGCCTCAGTCCAGGGACGCGTGCACCTCTGGCAAAAACTGCAGGGCACACAACCCGAACGTGATGCCCCCTGGCTGGTCCCTGTCTCACCGGCCGGAGAGCAGGGCCTGCAACCCCTGTTGGTGGATTGGCTGATCTGGAATGCTCCGCTGCAAAACCTGCGGGAGGGCGATGGACGCTGGCGACTCCGCATCAGCATTGATGGGGACAGCTTTTTGGTTGATCACCAGGAAGCCCTTTGGCTCAAAGGATCGAACGGCTCAGGCAGCCACGACATTCAGATGGAACTGCTGAATGGGCTGGGCGAGCCAATCACACCGGTCTTCAACAACCAGCTGATTCATCTGAAAGCCGCATCCGGTGCCAAGCCGGGCTGGATGCGCCCACACCTCACCGAAAGCCAGCTCGCGCGCCTGAGCGGCTCCCCTGAGCCTGACGTTCTGGAGGTGGTCGAATCCTCGCCAGAGCCTCCTCAAAAAACTGTGGAGAAACAACAGGAGAAGACAGAACAGCCCCGAGACCTTCCTCAGGCTGAGCTCAAAGCAGAGGTCGTCGTCAAGGACGAGGTTGAAACCAAGCCCAAGGCCACCCCCGAGCCCGCGGCACCAGAGGAAAACGAAGAGCAGGATCCTGAGCCACCCCTTGTTGAACAGCAGCTTGCTGAGCAGCCACCTGCTGAACAGCCGTCCAAAGCAAAAACTGCTCGGCCCACTCCTTCCACTCCCGCCCCGGGTGAGCCAGCGGAGCCTCAGCAGCCAGCCGACGAGGAACCCAAGCTGAAGCCAAGCAGCAGCCTGGGAGGATCAGCCCGTGAGTTGCTCAACAGCGATGGGCGCTTGCGCAAGCCCTGATCCGGATTTCCTGCCCTGAACCCCACATCTGCCGCTCCCGCTCTGGGCCTAGGACTGAGCCCCAGCGCCATGCCGCTGTTGGAGCGTTTGCTGCTGCGCGGCCACATCGACCGGATCAAGCCAGTCGATCAAGACATCAGCATCGCCCTTGATGGGCACTGGACGGCAGAGAACGTCGTGTTGTTCGTGGGCGCGGTGGGAGCAGTGACGCGCCTGATTGCAGCTCGGATCCAAGGCAAGGAGAAGGATCCAGCCGTTCTGGTGCTTGACCCGAAAGGAGAATTCATCATTCCGCTGTTGGGAGGCCATTCCGCAGGGGCCGAACAACGCGCCCGGGAAATCGCCATGGATCTCGGCGGGCAGGCGGTGATCACGGGCGCCTGCGCCCATGAAGGACGTCTCCCCCTGGATGCCTTTGGCGAGGGCTGGGGCTGGAAACGCAGCGGATCGGTGGCCCATTGGCGCGATCTGATGGTGCGGCAATCCCAGGGATCCAGCATCAGCGTTCACCAGAGCAGTGGATCCACCACCTGGCGTGGCCCTGAAGGCCATCCCTTGCTGCACAACATCGATCCCAAGGATGTGCCAGACGCCGCTGATCTCGTGATCGGAGCGCGCCGTCGGGGTGATTGCCAGTGGCATCCAGCCACGCTCTGGATCGGCATCGGCTGTGAGCGCAACACCAGTGTTTCGCTGGTGGAGAAGGCCATTGCCGAGGCCTTGGCAACAGCAGGACTGGCGGAGGAGGCGATCGCCGGCATCGCCAGCGCAGCGCGGAAATCCGATGAACCGGCCCTGCAGCATCTGAGCCAGACCCGGGCATGGCCGTTCCGAACCTTTGCGGAGCATGCCCTTGCATCCATCGACGTGCCCAATCCCTCCGAAGTGGTGCGCCAGGAAATGGGGACCGCGTCGGTGGCTGAAGCAGCGGCCTTGCTGGCTGCGGGCGAACAAGGCCATCTGATCCAGCCCAAGCGAATCAGCCGTCCGGCAACAGGGGAGCAGGGTGCCGTGACGGTGGCCATTGCCGAGGCGGCCCTCCCCCACGCGCCAGAGAGGGGCGAACTCCATCTGGTGGGGAGCGGTCCAGGGGATCTGTCCCTGCTCAGCGGAGACGCCAAAGCGGCCCTCTCCCGTTGCTGCGCCTGGGTTGGCTACAGCCTCTACCTCGATCTTCTGGAGCCCCTGCGCCGTCCGGGTCAGGTCCGATTCGATGGCCAGCTCACCCGGGAATGGGACCGCTGTGCCGAAGCGCTGCGCTTGGCCCAACAAGGGGCCAAGGTTGCTCTGATCTCCTCCGGCGACAGCGGCATCTACGGCATGGCGGGATTGGCTCTGGAGCTGCTGCTTCAGCAACCCGAGCAGGAGCGGCCCAGCTTCGCGGTGCATCCAGGCATTTCAGCCTTCCAGCTGGCCGCCGCCCGGGCCGGAGCGCCACTGATGCATGACTTCTGCTGCGTGAGCCTCAGCGATCGCCTCACGCCATGGGCCGTGATCGAAAAGCGACTGGAGGCCGCCGCCGCTGGAGATTTTGTGCTCGCTCTGTACAACCCACGCTCCAAGGGCCGGGACTGGCAGCTGGGACACGCCAAGGAAATCCTGCTGAAACACCGCCCCCCCACAACCCCGGTGACGCTGGCGCGGCAGCTGGGCCGCGCAGAGGAATCCCGTGAGCTCACGAGCCTTGAGCGCTTGAAGCCGGAATCCGTGGACATGCTCACGCTGGTTCTGATCGGGAACAGCAGCAGCCGTGCAGAGGATGGCTGGATGGTGACGCCGCGGGGCTACCCCGGGGCGAGTCTCCAATGAGCGCCAAGTCTTTTTCGGCCTAGCTCAGGCCTTCATCAAGACCAGGCAGTGCCATGCAAACCAAGAATCGGGATGACAGGATTCGAACCTGCGGCCCCTTCGTCCCGAACGAAGTGCGCTACCAAACTGCGCCACATCCCGGCAACGCAATCCTAAAAGATCGCAGTGAAGCGAAATCCAGGCGGATCTCAGCAGCGACTAGGGTCATGGATTGAAGATGCTTCGCCGTGCTCAAGCCGGAGTGGTTGCGCGTTAAGGCTCCGCAGCGCGAGCGAATCGGCGCCGTGGCCGACCTGCTGCTGGACTTGAACCTGAACACGGTCTGCCAGGAGGCCAGCTGCCCCAACATCGGCGAATGCTTTGCAGGCGGCACCGCCACGTTTTTGATCATGGGGCCCGGCTGCACCCGCGCCTGCCCCTACTGCGACATCGACTTCGACAAGAGCGTGCGCGAGCTCGATCCCACCGAGCCGCAACGGCTTGGGGAGGCAGTGGCCCGTCTGGGCCTGAAGCACGTGGTGATCACCTCAGTGAACCGCGACGATCTCGCCGATGGTGGAGCGTCCCAGTTCGTGGCCTGCATCGAACAGGTGAAGCAACGCTCACCGCTCACCACGATTGAGCTGCTGATCCCCGACTTCTGCGGCAACTGGGATGCCTTGGCAACGGTGATGGCCGCCGCCCCCCACGTGCTGAACCACAACATTGAAACGGTGCCGCGGATGTACCGCCTGGCGCGGCCCCAGGGCATCTATGAACGCTCCCTCGAGCTGCTGCAACGGGTGCGGGACCAATGGCCCAAGGCCTACAGCAAGTCGGGCCTGATGGTGGGGCTCGGAGAAACCGATGAAGAGGTGATCGAGACGCTCCGGGATCTGCGCAAACACAAGGTCGACATCGTCACCATCGGTCAGTACCTCTCACCTGGCCCCAAGCACCTGGCCGTCGACCGCTTTGTCACCCCGGAGCAATTCGAGACCTACAGAACCGTGGGCGAAAAGGAGCTGGGCTTCCTCCAGGTGGTCAGCACACCACTCACCCGCAGCAGTTACCACGCCGGCGAAGTGCAACGGCTCATGGCCAGCCATCCCCGCTGACGGGGATCCATTCCTGCACCTGCCAGTCCACAAGGCCATCGCGGATCATCGGGTCGTTCTGCACCCACGCCAGGGCATCGGCATAGGACGACGCTTCAAAGATCAACAAACCCCCGCCGCCCGGACGCCGATCGCCATCCACCAGGTAGCCGCTGCGTAGACGGCGGCCTGCTGCAGCTTCCTCCGAAACCCAATGGCGGTGAGCCTCCAGGGTGGGTCTCCGCTGCTCAACGGAGAGAGCGGCGGCGACGGCCGTGAAGGTTTCGGTCTTGACGAACCAGGCCACGGACTGGGGACGGCGCTAGGCCGCCACAGCCTGCTTGTCAGCCAATCCCATCGCCTCCCGCTCACTGGGGGGGACCAACACCTTGAAGCGACCCTTCGCCGCAGACCAATCGGCCAGGAGAGCAGCAGCCTTCTCACTTCCCGTGAGCGCCACATGCCGTTCCAGCAGACCCTTCAGCAGCGAATCCTGCTCATGGGTGGTGATGGTGCAGACCTCAACAATCTCCGGGTTCACCCGAGGAGCGACACCCTCCTCTTCATCCAGCAGGAAGGTCACACCGCCGGTCATACCAGCGCCGACATTGCGGCCGGTGCTGCCGAGAACGACGACGACACCACCCGTCATGTACTCACAGCAGTGGTCACCAGCTCCCTCCACAACCGTGCGGGCACCGCTGTTACGAACACCGAAGCGCTCGCCTGCCCGGCCATGGGCAAACAACTCACCGCCGGTGGCCCCGTAAAGACAGGTGTTGCCGAGGATCACCTGGTCACCGGGAGAGGCACAACCGTCTGATGGCACCAGGGTGATGCAACCACTGTTCATGCCCTTGCCCACGTAGTCGTTGGCTTCGCCTTCCAGACGAACCTGCATGCCCTGCACCAGGAAGGCCCCGAAGCTCTGGCCTGCTGCCCCCCGGAAGGTGAGATCGAGCTGTCCCTTGAAGCCGCGGTTGCCATGGCGCTGGGCGATTTCACCGGCCAGACGGGCACAGACACTGCGATCGGTGTTGATGATCTCGATGCTGCGGCTAATGGAACCGTGGTTCTCCAGGGCAGCCATCAGTTCAGCGTCGGCGAGGAGCTGATCCTCAAGGATCGGTCCGTTGCCGTGGGCCTCGTCGCTGTGGCGAAGCCAAGAGCGATCTTCGGCGCCGCTGATCGGGGCCAGCAGGCTGGAGAGATCCACACCCTTGGTCTTGGCCAGATCAACCGAGCGGGCCTGGAGCAGATCGGTGCGACCGATCAGCTCCTCGAGACGGCTGACGCCGAGCAGGCTCATCAGCTGACGCACTTCCTCGGCGACGTACCAGAAGAAATTGACGACATGCTCAGGAATGCCGGTGAAACGCTTGCGCAGGTTCTCCTTCTGCGTGGCCACACCCACAGGGCAGTTGTTGGTGTGACAGACGCGAGCCATGACGCAGCCCTCGGCGATCATCGCGATCGAGCCGAAGCCGTATTCCTCCGCCCCCAGAAGGGCAGCGATCACCACATCCCAGCCTGTTTTCAGGCCTCCGTCGGCACGCAGCAGAACCCGATCGCGCAGACCGTTCTCCACAAGGGAGCGGTGCACCTCGGTGAGGCCCAATTCCCAGGGGCTACCGGCGTGCTTAATCGAACTCAGGGGAGAGGCACCAGTGCCACCGTCGTGACCGGAGATCTGGATCACATCGGCGTTGGCCTTGGCCACACCCGCAGCGATGGTGCCAATCCCGATCTCGGCCACCAGCTTCACGCTCACGGGGGCAGCGGGATGCACCTGATGCAGGTCATGGATCAACTGCGCCAGGTCTTCAATCGAATAGATGTCGTGGTGTGGCGGCGGTGAAATCAAGGCCACACCTGGCTTGCTGTTGCGCAACCAGGCGATGTACTTGTCGACCTTGGGCCCTGGCAGCTGACCGCCTTCACCGGGCTTGGCGCCCTGGGCCACCTTGATCTCCAGCTGCTTGCCGCTGCGCAGGTATTCCGCCGTCACACCGAAACGACCTGAAGCCACCTGCTTAATTGCCGAGCAGGCGGTGTCCCCATTGCGCAAACCACCAATGCTGGTGAATGAAGCGGAACGGCCCTCGCCATCCACATCCTTGAGGATCTGGAAGCGGGCAGGGTCTTCGCCGCCTTCACCGCTGTTGCTCTTGCCGCCGATGCGATTCATCGCCACGGCCAACACTTCATGGGCTTCGCGGGACAAAGCGCCCAGGCTCATGCCGCCCGTGCAGAAGCGGGTGCAGATGCTCTCGACGCTCTCCACCTGATCCAGGGGCACTGGGATAGGAGCCAACTTGAACTCCAGCAGGTCCCGCAGGGCCATCACCGGTCGGTTCTCCAACAAGGCCTGGTAAGTGGAGAAGTGGTCGTAACCAGGGCCCTGAGCCACCGCCTTGTGGAGCGCCTTCGACAGCTCGGGATTGTTGCGGTGGTACTCAGCACCACTGCGGTACTGAACGAAGCCCATGAATTCGAGCTTGCTGCGGTTGAGCTCAGGGAAAGCCTTGGCGTGCATCGAGAGGGTTTCGTTCGCCAGCTCGGCCAACGTCATGCCGGCAACACGGCTGGTCGTTCCGGTGAAGGCGGTCTCCACCACATCCGCTCCCAAGCCGATCGCTTCAAAGATCTGAGCGCCGTGGTAGCTGGCCAGCAACGAAATTCCGATCTTGGAGAGGATCTTGCGCAGGCCGTTCTCCAGCGACTCACGAACGTTGGCCTGGGCTTGATTGGCATCCAGGGCGGGCAACTTGCCCTGTTCGATCCGCTTCTTGGTCTTGGGGTGATCCAGCCAGTGGCGGGTGGTCTCCCAGGTGAGCCAGGGGCAGACGGCACTGGCGCCGTAACCGATCAGGCAGGCCATGTGATGGGTGCTCCAGCACTGGGCCGTATCCACCACCAGAGAGCACTGCAGCCGCAGCTTCTGGCGCAGCAGATGGTGATGAACAGCACCCACGGCCAGCAAGGCAGGCATCGCCACCGTGGTGGGGGTCAGCGGGGCAGCCGCCCCCGTGCCATCGACCCGGTCGGACAGCACCAGAACTTGGGCTCCGTCACGCACCGCCTGTTCCGCAACGCTGCACAGCGCCGCGATGGCCTGTTGCAGGCCTCCCGCACACGACTCCACAGCCACCTGGGTGGAGACCGTCTTGAAGGGCAAACCCTGCTCACTGATGGCCGCCAGTTCCGCCTCGTTCAAAACGGGCGTCTCCAGATGGATGACGGAGGCAGCTTCCGGCTGGGGCTTCAGGGCGGGCCGGCGCTCACCAAGGTGCATCTCCAGACTCATCACCAGCTTTTCCCGCAGGGGATCGATCGGAGGGTTGGTGACCTGGGCGAAACGCTGCTTGAAGTAGTCGTAAAGCAGGTGGGGCTTGTCGGAGAGCACCGCCAGGGGGATGTCATCGCCCATGCAGTAGGTCGGCTCCTTGCCGAGGGCAGCCATGTCCTCGATGATCAGATCGAAGTCTTCGGCGGTGAACCCCATCGCGGTCTGCAACCGCAGCAGATCGAGTTCACCCACCTGCCGGTCCTGGGTCCAGGGCTGGGGGGCCACGCCGCGGCGATGCTTCTGCAGCCAATCGGCATAAGGGAAGCGCTGCGCTGCGTCTTCCTTCACCGACCAGTTGTCGAGCAACTCGCCGCGTTCGAGATCGACGGCCACCATCTGACCCGGGCCAAGACGACCTTTCTGAACAATCGTCTTGCCGCTGAGATCCACCACGCCGGTCTCCGATCCCATGATCACGAAGCCGTCAGCGGTGGTGCACCAACGCGCCGGACGCAGCCCATTGCGATCGAGCGTTGCACCCACTCGCTTGCCGTCGGCGAACACCAACAGGGCCGGGCCGTCCCAGGGTTCCTGAATGCCCGCGTTGAATTCGTACATCGCCGTCACATCGGGACGGCTGTCGAGATCGGGCTGATTGCGAAACGCTTCGGGCACCAGTGTGATCAGGCTGTCGGTGATCGACCGCCCACTGCGCACCATCAATTCCAGAGTGGCGTCCAGGTTGGCGGAATCGCTGAAGGCAGGGTTCACCACCGGAATCAGGTCATCAGCCGCATCACCCCATACGTTCTCGAGGCTGGCTTCTGAAGCCTTGGCCCAGTTGAGGTTGCCCAGCAGCGTGTTGATTTCGCCGTTGTGCCCCAGAAGCCGCATCGGCTGAGCCAGGGGCCAACGCGGCAGGGTGTTGGTGCTGAAACGGCGGTGGTACACCGCAAAGCTCACCTCAAATCGTGGGTCCTGCAGGTCGGCGTAGAACTGCGCCAGCACCTCGGATCGCACCATTCCCTTGTAAACAACCGTCCGGCTGCTCAGGGAGGCGACATAAACGTCCTGGGCCACCTCAGCACCCAGAGCGGCCCGCACACGGGCACCGATACGGCGCCGCAACCGCAGCAGCTGGCCATCAAAGCTTGCGTCGTCGGCATCACCATTCAGCACCCACTGCTCGATCACGGGGGCTGTGGCACGAGCCAAAGGCCCGAGAACCGCAGGGTCGACAGGCACCGTTCGCCACCCCAGAGGCTGCAAGCCAAGGGCTTTGGCCTCTTCATCACACAGGCCCCGAACCTCAGCACGACGGCTGGCATCGGTCGGCATGAACATCATGCCGAGGCCCCGTGCTGCAGCCGCCTCGGGCCAGACGGCTTTCAGATACGACCAGGGAATTTCACACAACACCCCCGCGCCGTCTCCGGAGTCGCCATCTCCCCCGCAACCGCCACGGTGCTCCATGCATCCCAGACCACGCAGGGCCTGCTCCAGCACCCAGTGACTGGCCTGCCCCTGGAGCTGGGCCAGGAAACCAACGCCACACGCATCCTTCTCGCCCGCAACAACATCGGGTGCAGGACTGTCGCTGTAAGGCCAGACAGCGGAACGGATGGCGTCAGACATAGGGAACTCAACCGGACGATCGCATGGGCCTGCAGCTTCGAGCTCTGCAGAATCCATCTCGAGGGACGATCCTAGGCAGGCGCCTCTCCGCCAAGGCATTTCATGCTGGCCTTTGCCCCACTTCCCGCGCCACCGCCTGAGCTTCGCCCTGTGCCGAACCAGAGCGGTGAGGAGGTGCTGATCGGGAGAGAGCGCAGCAAAGCGGTTTGGCTCTGGCGGGGCAGCGACGCAGAACCGGAGGAACTTTGGCTGCCCTTGGAGGTTCTGGAATCCCGTCTGGGGTTCCGGCGGGTGTCCCGTCTCGATGGAGAAGCACTGGAATGGTTTGGTCGAACGGTCGCATTGACCGCATTGGCGACCCGTTCACTCGGTGATGAGGTCGGCCTCGAAGTGAGCGACTGGCTGGCCGCGACTGGCGTCCGCGCCCAAGTGAGGGGAAACACCCTGGAGCTTCGGCTGCCCCTACCAAAGGTGAACAACCTGCGCCGCGGCAAGGGTTCAACAGCCGATCGGTTGGTGCTGGACCTGAACGGTCCCGCCCTGGTGCAGCGCTTGAACGGCGACCTTTTGCTGGAGCTCAAGCTGTCGCGGACCCAGCAACGTCAACTCAAGGCATGGGGGCTCTCGCCACAGCTGCATCTCCACGGCGGCCTTGTGCTGAAGGGACAAGCCACCAAGCTGAGGAGCCTGAGCATGGCGTCCCCTTGGCGGGTGGTGCTGGATGGTGTGCAGACCGGTGGTCGCCGCCCGGTCCAGCGCGCACGTCTCCCCCTCCGCAACCCAGCCGTGGCCGAATGGCTGAGGCGGGGCTTCGTCCTGGAGCAACGCACTATCAAGGTGGGGGTGAAACCCATTCAGGTGTTCCGTGCCGGCGGACGGCTGAGCCGTCTCGGCATCACCCTTCAGCCTCTGGTCAAAGCCGAGCAGCAACAGGGTCTGCGTTTTCTGCCTCAGCTCTCCCAACCCGCCGGGGCACTGGTCGCAGTGAACGGAGGCTTTTTCAACCGGATCAACCAACTCCCCTTGGGGGCCGTGCGGCATCAGGGGGTCTGGCTGTCCGGTCCGATCCTGAACCGCGGTGTGATCGCTTGGGGATCCTCAGGGGATCTGCAGTTCGGCCGGCTGCGTCTGAATCAGACGCTGCAGGTGAACAACGGTCGCCGTTGGAGCCTCATGGCCCTCAACAGCGGCTACGTCCAGAAGGGGCTGAGCCTCTACACACCTGCATGGGGGCCCCGCTACCGGGCCCTGAGCGGCGAGGAGGAAGCACTGTTGATTCGCGGCGGCCGCGTCGAAGCAACGGTCGACAAGAACAGTCTGCAACGCGGCATCGCCATCCCCAAAGACGCTGAATTGGTGGTGGCCCGGGGACGCACGCCGCTGCCAGCACGGCCTGGTGATCGGATCCAGGTGACAGAAAGATCACTCTCCCCCCTCGCGCAACAACCCAATGTTCTGGGCGGCGGTCCACTGCTGATGCAGAACGGCAACGTGGTGCTAAATGGACGTCAGGAGGGATTCAGCCCTGGCTTCATGAGCTTGGCGGCACCAAGAACGGTGGTGGCCCAGGGGCCGAGCGGTCAGTGGCTGATGACCTTGCGTGGCGCTGCCGGCAGTGATCCCACCCTTGTGGAAACAGCCCTGGCAGCCCAGCAACTGGGGCTGCGCGATGCCTTGAACATGGATGGCGGCAGCTCCACCACCCTCGTGGTGGCCGGACGCACCGTGATGAATGGCCGAAGCAGCACCCCGAGAGTCCACAACGGCCTGGGGCTCATCCCCCTCTGAGACCTGCGACAGTGGGGGCCCCGAAGAACTGAGCATGGCTGCCAATCTGCGGCTGACCGCTGCCGCTGCTGCCGAGCTTGGGCGACAGGCGGCCGTTGCGGGAACACCGGGGCAGATGCATCTCGATCTCACGCCCGGCGAGTGCGCACAACATGTGCTGCGCATCCGGGCAGGACATCTGGCTGGCGTTGCGATCGCAAGGGCCGATGGCGTGACCCTGCACGCCCCTGCAGAACAGCTCAAATTGCTTGAAGGCCTTTGCCTGGACTACCGCGGCGACCTCAGTGGTGGTGGTTTTCTGATCCGCAACAGCGATGGGGTTGAACCCTGTGCCTGCGGCAGTGCCTTCAGCCGCCTTTGAGGGGGGACCGTCACCCGGTATCGTGGTCGATTGTCGAATCAGGTCGGGAGTCCGACCGCTCACCGACCATCGATGCCAACCATCCAACAGCTGATCCGCACTGAGCGCTCACGCCTCAAGGCCAAGACCAAGTCCCCGGCTTTGAAGTCCTGCCCTGAGCGTCGCGGTGTTTGCACCCGCGTTTACACCTCAACGCCCAAAAAGCCGAATTCGGCGCTGCGCAAGGTGGCTCGTGTGCGCCTGACCTCCGGCTTTGAGGTCACGGCCTACATCGGCGGTGTCGGTCACAACCTGCAGGAGCACTCGGTGGTGTTGATCCGCGGCGGTCGTGTCAAAGACCTCCCTGGCGTCCGCTACCACATCATCCGCGGAACCCTGGATACCGCTGGCGTGAAAGACCGGCGTCAGTCCCGCTCCAAGTACGGCGCCAAGGCTCCGAAGGAGTGATCACCGGTTTCTTCCTCATCCCCATCAAGTTCTGATCCCTAATGTCACGCCGCAACGCCGCTGAGAAGCGCCCGATTCTTCCCGACCCGCAGTTCAACAGCCGCCTCGCCACGATGATGGTGGTGCGCCTGATGCAGCACGGCAAGAAGTCGACAGCGCAACGGATCCTGTCCGACGCGTTCGGCCTGATCAACGAGCGCACCGGCGGAGATCCGCTCGAACTGTTCGAAACAGCTGTTAAGAACGCCACCCCCCTAGTGGAAGTGCGCGCCCGCCGTGTTGGTGGTGCCACCTATCAGGTGCCCATGGAAGTGCGCCAGGAGCGCGGCACCGCTATGGCTCTGCGCTGGCTGGTGAGCTTCTCCCGTGCCCGCAACGGCCGGAGCATGGCCCAGAAGTTGGCTGGCGAACTGATGGATGCCGCCAACGAGGCTGGCAACGCCGTTCGCAAGCGCGAAGAAACCCACAAGATGGCCGAAGCCAACAAGGCTTTCGCCCACTACCGCTACTGAGCCTCGCAGGCCAGCCATCAACACAGATGTTCATGGCTGGCCTGTAGAGTCTCCCCGCCTTTTCACGCCCCACCCCCGGAGAATTTCCTGTGGCCCGCGACTTCCCCCTGGAACGCGTCAGAAATATTGGTATCGCTGCTCACATCGATGCCGGCAAAACCACCACGACAGAACGGATCCTGTTCTATTCCGGTGTGGTTCACAAAATCGGCGAGGTGCATGACGGCGCCGCCGTGACCGACTGGATGGCCCAGGAACGGGAGCGTGGCATCACGATCACCGCAGCTGCCATTTCGACGTCCTGGCAGGACCATCGGATCAACATCATCGACACGCCTGGCCACGTGGACTTCACCATTGAGGTGGAGCGCTCCATGCGTGTGCTGGATGGTGTGATCGCTGTCTTCTGCGCCGTTGGTGGGGTTCAGCCCCAATCGGAAACCGTCTGGCGTCAGGCCGATCGTTATTCGGTTCCCCGGATGGTGTTCGTGAACAAGATGGACCGCACCGGTGCGGACTTCCTCAAGGTTCACGGCCAGATCAAGGATCGCCTCAAGGCCAACGCTGTTCCAATCCAGCTTCCGATCGGTGCTGAAGGTGAGCTGAGCGGCATCATCGATCTCGTTGCAAACAAGGCCTACATCTATAAAAACGATCTCGGCACCGACATCGAAGAAGCCGAGGTGCCGGCCGACATGGCCGATGAGGTGGCCGAATGGCGGAACACCTTGATGGAGACCGTCGCCGAAACCGATGAGGCGCTGATCGAGAAGTTCCTCGAAACCGGCGAACTCAGCGTTGACGAGCTCAAGAAAGGCATCCGTGAGGGCGTGCTCAAGCACGGCCTGGTGCCCATGCTCTGCGGCTCCGCCTTCAAGAACAAAGGTGTGCAGCTGGTGCTCGACGCTGTGATCGACTACCTCCCTGCCCCCGTCGACGTTCCCCCCATCCAGGGTGTGCTCCCCGACGGCAGCGAAGCGGTGCGTCCGTCCGACGACAACGCCCCCTTCAGCGCCCTCGCCTTCAAGGTGATGGCAGATCCCTACGGCAAGCTCACCTTCGTTCGGATGTATTCCGGCATCCTCGAGAAGGGCAGCTACGTGCTCAACTCCACCAAAGGTGAGAAGGAGCGCATCTCCCGCCTCGTGGTGCTCAAGGCTGACGACCGTGAGGAAGTCGACGCACTGCGTGCCGGCGACCTCGGTGCGGTGCTCGGACTGAAGAACACCACCACGGGTGACACCCTCTGCACCCAGGACGATCCGATCGTTCTCGAGACCCTGTTCATCCCTGAACCGGTGATCTCCGTGGCTGTTGAGCCGAAGACCAAGGGCGATATGGAAAAGCTCTCCAAGGCCCTGGTTGCTCTGGCTGAAGAGGACCCCACCTTCCGCGTTAACACCGACTCCGAGACCGGCCAGACCGTGATCGCCGGCATGGGCGAACTCCACCTGGAAATCCTGGTGGACCGCATGCTGCGTGAGTTCAAGGTGGAAGCCAACATCGGCGCACCTCAGGTGTCCTACCGCGAAACCATCCGTGGTTCCGCAGGTGGCGAGGGCAAGTTCTCCCGTCAGACCGGTGGTAAGGGCCAGTACGGCCACGTTGTGATCGAGATGGAACCGGGCGAGCCCGGCTCCGGCTTCGAATTCGTCAACAAGATCGTGGGCGGTGTCGTTCCGAAGGAATACATCAAGCCCGCCGAGCAGGGCATGAAGGAGACCTGCGAATCCGGTGTGATCGCCGGATACCCCCTCATCGATGTGAAATGCACCCTGGTGCATGGCTCTTATCACGACGTCGACTCCTCGGAGATGGCGTTCAAGATCGCCGGATCCATGGCCTTCAAGGACGGCGTCAAGAAGTGCAACCCAGTGCTGCTTGAACCGATGATGAAGGTCGAGGTCGAAGCTCCCGAGGATTTCCTCGGTTCGATCATCGGCGACCTGTCCTCCCGTCGAGGTCAGGTTGAGGGCCAGTCCGTCGAAGACGGCACGTCCAAAATCTCGGCCAAGGTGCCCCTTGCCGAGATGTTCGGTTACGCCACCGAGCTCCGCTCCATGACCCAGGGCCGGGGCATTTTCTCGATGGAATTCGACAATTACGCCGAAGTTCCTCGCAATGTGGCCGAGGCCATCATTTCCAAGAATCAGGGCAATTCCTGATCTCTAAACTCCTCCAAATCCAACCCTCGATTCTTTAAACACCCATGGCACGCGAGAAGTTCGAAAGGAACAAGCCCCACGTCAACATCGGCACTATCGGCCACGTTGACCACGGCAAGACCACCCTCACCGCTGCGATCACCAACGTGCTCGCAAAGAAGGGTCAGGCTGAAGTTCAGAACTACGCCGACATCGACGGCGCCCCTGAAGAGCGTGAGCGCGGCATCACCATCAACACCGCTCACGTTGAGTACGAGACCGAGACCCGTCACTACGCCCACGTGGACTGCCCTGGCCACGCGGACTATGTGAAGAACATGATCACCGGTGCCGCTCAGATGGACGGCGCCATTCTGGTGTGTGCCGCCACCGACGGCCCCATGGCCCAGACCAAGGAGCACATCCTCCTGGCCAAGCAGGTGGGCGTTCCCGCTCTGGTGGTTGCACTCAACAAGTGCGACATGGTCGATGACGAAGAGATCATCGAACTGGTGGAGATGGAGATCCGCGAACTGCTCTCCAGCTACGACTTCCCCGGCGACGACATCCCCGTGGTTCAGGTCTCCGGCCTGAAGGCCATCGAGGGCGAGGCTGAGTGGGAAGCCAAGATCGAGGAACTGATGGCGGCTGTTGACGCCAGCATCCCTGAGCCTGAGCGGGAAGTGGACAAGCCCTTCCTGATGGCAGTGGAAGACGTCTTCTCCATCACCGGTCGCGGCACCGTGGCCACCGGCCGTATCGAGCGCGGCATCGTCAAGGTCGGCGAAGAGATCGAAATCGTCGGCATCAAGGACACCCGCAAGACCACCGTCACCGGTGTGGAAATGTTCCGCAAGCTGCTCGATGAGGGCATGGCTGGCGACAACGTTGGTCTGCTGCTGCGCGGCATCCAGAAGGAAGACATCGAGCGCGGCATGGTGCTCGTGAAGCCCGGTTCCATCACCCCTCACACCAAGTTCGAGGGTCAGGTGTACGTGCTCAAGAAGGAAGAAGGCGGCCGCCACACTCCCTTCTTCGCTGGCTACCGCCCGCAGTTCTACATCCGTACAACGGACGTGACCGGCCAAATCACTGCCTTCACCGCAGAAGACGGTTCCAACGTGGAAATGGTGATGCCTGGTGACAACATCCAGATGACCGGTGAGCTGATCTGCCCCGTCGCCATCGAGCAAGGCATGCGCTTCGCTATTCGCGAAGGCGGCCGCACCATCGGTGCTGGCGTGGTCTCCAAGATCATCGAGTGATCAGCGCAAGCTGAACCACACGGCAGGAGATGGAGGGGCTCAGCCCCCCATCTCCTACATTTCTCAGAACCTCGACAACTGAAGTCCTGCTTCGATCTCGAAGCTTTTTCGCTCCCTTCCTATGTCCACTGCCATCGCTCAGCAGAAGATCCGCATCCGCCTGAAGGCGTTCGACCGCCGCATGCTCGATCTTTCTTGCGAGAAAATCATTGAAACGGCCGATAACACCGCTGCAACCGCGATCGGTCCGATCCCCCTGCCCACGAAACGCAAGATCTACTGCGTTCTGCGCTCTCCCCACGTGGACAAGGACTCCCGCGAGCACTTCGAGACCCGCACCCACCGTCGGATCATCGACATCTACAGCCCCTCGGCCAAAACCATCGATGCGCTGATGAAGCTTGATCTCCCCAGTGGTGTGGACATCGAAGTGAAGCTCTGATCCGTTCAATCAGAACTTCATTTTCCTAGGATTCAGTTGCCTACAACACGGCGTTCGTGTCCGATTTTTCTGTGAGGGAGCTTCCCCTGTTCCCCCTGCCGGACGTCGTGTTGTTCCCGCAGCAGCTCCTGCCGCTGCACATTTTTGAATCGCGTTATCGGATGCTTCTCCAGACGGTTCTGGAGACCGACAAACGATTCGGCATCGTTCGCATCAACCCCGAGAACGGCGAAATGGCCGAAATCGGTTGCTGCGCTGAGGTGCTTCAGCACCAAACAACCGAAGACGGTCGCAGCTACATCGTTTCGCTGGGCCAACAGCGGTTCCGGCTGCTCAACATCACGCGTGAAACGCCCTACCGAACAGGGATGGTGAGCTGGCTGGAGGATGAGCCCGTGGCCGACACCGACCAGCTCAACAGCCTGAGGGACAAGGTGAGCGAAGCCTTGAGCGACGTCGTTCAGCTGACCAGCAAACTGCAGAACCGAGAGGTGGAACTGCCTGACGATCTGCCTGATCTACCGCGGGAACTCTCCTTCTGGATCAGCGCCCATCTGGATCAGGCAGCTTCGGAGCAGCAGAGTCTTCTGGAACTAACCGACACCCACGAACGGTTGAGTCAGCAATTTGAAATGTTGGATCACACCCGACGCCAACTGGCAGCCCGCACTGTGTTGATGGATCTGAAGTGATGTTGGGATCTCTGTTAGTGGTGGCCGGGGCCATTGGAGCCACCGGAGTTGCGCTGTGGCTTCGCCGCGACCGGCGCTACGAATCGTCGGAGAGTGTCGCCTCCGCCTACGACGCCTGGACGGAAGACCGCTTGCTGGAGCAGCTCTGGGGAGAGCATGTCCATCTCGGCCATTACGGGAACCCGCCCGGCTCCTGCGACTTCCGCGAAGCCAAGGAAGCCTTCGTCCACGAGCTGGTGCGATGGAGCGGTCTGGACCAACTCCCCGCCGGCAGCCGGGTGCTGGATGTGGGATGCGGCATCGGTGGCAGTGCCCGAATCCTGGCGCGGGATTACGGATTGAACGTTCTCGGCATCAGCATCAGCCCTGCCCAGGTGGAACGAGCCACACAACTCACCCCATCAGGTCTGAGCTGCCGCTTCCAGGTGATGGACGCCTTGGATCTTCAACTGCCCGATCAGAGCTTTGATGCGGTTTGGAGTGTGGAGGCCGGGCCCCACATGCCGGACAAGCAGCGTTATGCCGATGAGCTGCTGCGGGTGATGCGACCGGGGGGTCTGCTTGCAGTGGCCGACTGGAACCGCCGGGATCCATCTGACGGCGGCATGACGCGAACCGAACGCTGGGTGATGCGTCAGCTGCTCAACCAATGGGCCCACCCTGAATTCGCCAGCATCAACGGGTTCCGCCAGAACCTCGACAACAGCGTGCACCACCGTGGCGAGATCGTCACCGGTGACTGGACCCAGGCCACGCTTCCCTCATGGATTGACTCGATCATCGAGGGCGTCCGCCGTCCCTGGGCGGTGCTCAGCCTGGGACCGAAAGCTGTTCTGCAAGGCCTGAGAGAAACGCCGACGTTGCTGCTGATGCACTGGGCCTTCGCCACCGGTCTGATGCGGTTCGGCGTCTTCCGGATCAGAAAGGGCTGATCCTTAACAGCCGCTCAAATCGCTGCTGGGGTAGGCACCAAAATGGGCGAGATGCTCACACAGAGGCTGCAATTGGGCGATCAGATCCTGCAGAGCCGTTGACGGAGCCGGCGGAAGATCCACATCCACAAAAAAGACGTATTCCCCCAGCTCCCGTTTGGACGGTCGCGATTCAATCCGGCTCATGTTCAGGCCACGCTCAGCCAGACAGGCCAGAGCCTCCAGCAAAGCTCCCGGCGCATTTCGATGCAGCGAGAACGCCAGACTGGCCACATCGCCATGCTCACTGCGCTGCCCACGGCGCAGCAGCAGAAAACGGGTGCGATTGCCCGCAACATCGTTCACCGGGAACACCAGCTGATCCAACCCGTGTTCCCGGGCAGCGGTCTGGGAGGCGATCGCAGCCCGGAAGGGACTGCCCGCCACCATGCGAGCTGCTTCAGCCGTGGATGAGGTGGGCAGTTGCAAGGCGTCGGGCAGATGCTGGGCCAACCAGCCACTGCACTGGGCCAGAGCCTGCGGGTGGGAGAGCACTTCGGTGACTCTGCTGAGCGGCCCACTCCCCAGCAGAGCGTGCTGAATCGGCAGCACCAAAGCCCTGCGGATACAGAGCTCCGGATGGGACCACAGCGCATCGAGGGTCGCTGTCACCCCCCCTTCAACCGAGTTCTCGATCGGGACAACGGCTGAATCACACTGCCCTCCAGCCAGCTGTTCCACCACCGATCGGAGCCCCACGCAGGGAACGAGCTGAACATCCTCGAGTGCGTCCTGTTCGATCAACACCCGGGCGGCCTGCTCGCCATAGGTCCCGACTGGGCCAAGGAATGCGAGACGTGTAGGCATCGAAGCCGCACTGGATGGACTCGATAAGATCATGCCGCGTCAGGTGAAGACCATGCCCCTGGCCTTCGAAGCCAGTCAAAAGCTTGATCTGCCTGTCCGAACCGGAGCAGAGCGGCTTCCCACTTACCTTTTGGAGGAGGAGCGCGTCCTCGGGGCCCTGCTGGACGCCAAACAGCTCACCCGCCTGCAGTCAGGGCGCTACCGCTATGTGGTGACCAGCCTTCAGGTCTTCCAGCTCCACGTGAAACCCGTGGTGTCCCTCCAGATCCACATGGAAGGCGACACATTGGTAATGCAGGCCCTCGACTGCGAACTGGAGGGTCTGGGGATTGTTGATGACTTCGCCCTGAATCTGGAAGCACGGCTGACGTCCACACCCGACGGACTTCAGGGACATGCCCATCTTTCGGTGAGCGTCAGCCAGCCATCGCTGCTCAAGCTGATCCCTAAACGGGTGCTGGAATCAACGGGCGAATCAATCTTGAGTGGCATCCTCATCGGCATCAAAGCCCGGGTTGGCCAGCAACTGATCGACGACTACCGCAGCTGGTGCCGGGACACCGACGGGCAAGGCTCAACCGAGCAGACGCCTCAAGAACGTGTGCCTATGCAGGGGCGTGGGGCCTGAGGCCATCAAGCTCTGACGATGTTGCGCAGTGCCATAGCCCGCATGGCGCTCAAGGCCGTAACCAGGGAAGCGAGCCGATAAGCGCCGGATGAGTGCATCCCTGGCCTCCTTGGCCAGAACACTCGCCGCAGCAATGGCCGCTGATCGGCTGTCCCCTGCGATCACCGTGTGCTGCGGGCCCTTCCACAGCCGAAGGGGAAGGTTGCCATCCACCAGCACGAGCCCGGGGCGCTGCGGCAATCGCTGCAGCGCCCGCAACATGGCGCGTTCCGTGGCAACGCGGATGCCGCAGGCGTCAATTTCGCGCGCTGACGCCTGGCCCAGACCGGATGCCACACACAGCGACTGGATCACCGGAACCAGAGCAGCCCGACGCTTGGCTGACAGTTTTTTGCTATCGGTCAGCCCTGCCTTCAACAGCTCTTGAGCCGCTGCGCTCTCGAGCACAACAGCAGCCGCAAACACAGGACCGAACAAGCAACCGCGACCGACTTCATCCACACCAGCCACGTCCCGCCCGAGGGGGAGGGAGTCCTGCGCGGTCATCCGACTCAGACCGTGGCGACAGCCGAGGAGCGGCGACGGCGACGGCGAGGCTCATCAGGCTCAGCTGTTTCCGCCACGGCCACAGGCTCGGGCTCAGCTGCTTCGCTGATGGGGGCAGGTTCTGGTTCGGTGATCGTCAGGTTGGTCACCGCCTCCAAGGGGGTGATCTCCACCATCAGGGGAGCCGACTCATCCGGGGCGGACGAGGTGACGAGAACAGGCTTCTCAGCGGCAGGAGTCGCAGTGGACTGACTCGCACCGTTGCGTGATCCTGAACGACCACCCCGTCCGCCACGACGACGGCGGCGTCCGGAACTGGCCGCCAATTGCTGACGCGCCGCCTCCAGCACCTCTTGCTCGTCCTCGCCAGGACGCACAACCCGGACCACGACGTTGTCGGATGCAGGGGGCTCCTCCAGCAACAGGGCAGGATTCAATCCCAGCCAACCAAACAGCTGCTGTTGCTCGTCGGTCATCGGGACGGCAACCAATTCAGGGTCCTGACGACGGGCGGTTGCGGGCTCCTGA
The DNA here is from genome assembly GCF_900474045.1 of Synechococcus sp. N19. NCBI lineage: Bacteria > Bacillati > Cyanobacteriota > Cyanophyceae > Synechococcales > Synechococcaceae > Synechococcus > Synechococcus sp. N19. Next base: position 8,498 of record NZ_UCNR01000002.1, on the reverse strand, counting down.
GCCTCTTGGGTCGACACCTCAGGGGCAGTGGTGTCGGACGTCTCGACAGGAAGGACGGCATCCTGACTGCCACGCCCTCGACCACCGCGCCGCCGCCGGCCATTGCCACCGCTCTCTCCGGGCGCAACAACTTCGGCGCGGGCAGAGGCCGCCGAGCGAACCAATCCTGTGGCCGTTGCCAGAGGTTGAAGCAGGTCTTTACCGGGAAGAACGGCCACATGGCCCAGACCACCACAGCTGGGGCAAGCCCGACCGAACAGTTCATAGATGTTCTGCCCTTGACGCTTGCGGGTGAGTTCCACTAGGCCCAGTTCGCTGAGCTGTGCGATCTGCGGGCGGGCTGAGTCGTCACGGACGGCTGTCGTGAAATGCTCCAGCAGCTGGAGCTGATCACGACGGGAATCCATATCGATGAAGTCGATGATGATCACCCCACCGATGTTGCGAAGCTTGAGCTGGCGAGCGATTTCGATCGCCGCCTCACAGTTGGTCCACAGAACGGTTTCACGCGCATTGGCCGATCGTGTGAACGAGCCCGAGTTCACATCGATCACCGTGAGCGCTTCGGTGGGCTCGATGATCACGTAGCCACCGGACGGCAGATCAACCCGCGGCTTCAGCGCATCGCGGATGGCGGCATTGACCTTGTAGTGCTCCAGCAACTCGCTGGGTTCACTGTGGGCTTCCACCAGCACATTGCCGGCTTCGGCACCAAGGAAACTGCTCACACGGTTCACAGCTGCGGCATCGTCCACCACAACCCGGGCCAGATCCGGGCCCATGTGGTCCCGCAGAATCCGATGGATGAAGTCTTCATCGCGGTTGAGCAGCACCGGCGGTGCAGCCGTTTCAGCGGCTTGCTGAATCGCCTCCCACTGGCGCAGCAAGGATTCCAGATCCTCAATCAACAGCTCTTCGCTGATGCCGTCGGCTTCCGTACGGATCAGCAGACCGGCTCCAGGCGGCTTGATCAGAACACCAAGGGCACGCAGTCGGTTCCGTTCTGCATCAGAACTGATGCGCCGGGAGATGTTGACCCCCTGGCCATGGGGCTGAAGCACCAGGTAGCGACCTGGCAGAGCAAGATTTCCCGTCAACCGTGGGCCTTTGGTGCCGGTCGGTTCTTTCATCACCTGAACCAGAACCTTCTGGCGAGGCTCCAGAAGTTCAGTGATCCCTGCTGAACCTTTCTTCAGACGCAGCGGCCCAAGATCGGTGACATGGATGAACCCGTTTTTCTCACTTTCACCGATATTGACGAAGGCGGCATCAATGCCTGGCAGAACATTTTCTACCGTTCCTAAATAGACATCTCCGATCTGATAGCGACCCTGCGCGACGATGAGTTCATCAACGCGTTCATCGGTCAGCACTGCTGCTATGCGCAGCTGCTCCGCGATGACAATTTGCTGGGGCATAACAGGACTGGTTGAGCCCGATTGAGGGCCAAATCCGTTGAGGAACCTGCCGGTTCCCCCTCACGGGTTGATGGAAAGATCTGAGCTGGTCAGCAAGACCAAAAGGTTGTGGAGCAAGAACTCCTATGACTCAGGCTTGGGGGTTTCAAAAAAAGACCGCCATGCAAGCCGTGATGTGGACCTCGATATCCGTATTGGATCAGACAAGACCGGAACAAGGTTGGTCCCGACGGACGAAACACCTGTTCTGTAGCCAAATTAGCACTGCGCACTGAGGAGCAGGGCCTCTCGCGCCAAGCGTTGCACCTGCAAGGGCTGACCAACGGTCTCAGCCAGCCAGTGCTGAATCTGAGCAGGGCGCAAGCTTCGACCCATCTCATCCACCGCCGCTTCCAAGCGAAGCCGAACGGATCCATTGGCGTTCTGATCCGTCACCTGCAGCGCCTTCAACGCGGGGCGGCAATCCCGTTCCCGAGGGCGGCCCTTCTTATCGGTGTCGTGCCACACCAAGGTTGTGGCCTGCAGGAGCTGATCAACCGCCGCATTCCAATCCAATGACATCGGGTCCTGCTCCTGCGGCACGAGATCAAAACACCAAATAGCCCCCGTCAGTTCTTGCGAAAGGCTCTTGCCACTGACGGGAACCTCGGCTGCCGCCAGCAGCTGAATGCCCTCCGGCAGCAACGGCTGAAGCGTCTTACGGAAGTGGTTGGGATCCAGGGCCTCGGTGAATTCCAAATCCATCCACTCGCTCTGGGCCTCAGCACCGAGGGGAAGTGCCAAAGCGATCTGAACCCGCGGCAGTGGATGAAACCCACCGGTGAAGCTGATCGGAAGCGCACTGCGACGCAGGGCCCGCTCCAGCATGCGCATCAGATCAAGATGGCTGAGCAGCGCCATCGATCCCGTTTTGGCGAATTGCACCCGGATCCGGCACAGCCGGTCACTGGGCGGCGCCTGGGTTGGCACCTGGGGTGGCACCTCAGGAGCGGGAACCACCACGTTGTGTCCGAGATCCGGGCCGCAGACCCCACAACTGCTGCAACCATCAAAGGAGCAGTCGGGCACAACCGCCGCTGCCAGAGCCCGTTGCAGATCGTCCGCGAGCCAGGCTTTGTCGATGCCGGTGTCGATGTGATCCCAGGGGAGTGGCTGAGCACAGAACGCTTTCAGATCCTCCCGATCCAGCGCAGCCACAGCACTCCACCCCCCCACCTCCATCTCCCGGTAACGCCCCTCCAGGCCGGCGTCCGCGATGGCTCCGGTCCAGGCGGCGTAAGTGCGATCCAGCGACTCGAACCAGGCATCCATGCCGGCACCAGCTCGCCAGGCCGCTTCGATCACCGGGGCAAGGCGCCGATCGCTGCGGCCCACAAAATCCTCCATGGCCGAAAGCCGCACATCGGTGAAATTCACCTTCACGCCGCGCAAACGCCTGAAGGCCTCCTTGAGCAGCACCTGGCGCCGCTCAAACTCAGCCGTGGAGACGCTGTGCCACTGAAAAGGGGTGTGGGGCTTGGGCGTGAAATTACTGATCGTGATGTTCAGATTCAGCCGACCCAGGTCACGGCAGCGCTGCTGGAGCATCACGCAGGTCTCGGCGATGCCGAGAACATCGGCATCCGTCTCACCGGGGAGGCCGATCATGAAGTACAGCTTCACCTTGCGGTATCCGTTCTGCATGGCCGTGCGGATGCCATGCAGCAGGTCGTCATCGGTGAGGCCCTTGTTGACGATGTCGCGGAGGCGCTGTGTCCCGGCCTCCGGGGCGAAGGTGAGACCCGCTTTCCGCGTGCCACCAAGGATGTGGGCAATGTCTTCATCGAAGCGATCCACCCGCTGGCTGGGCAGTTGAAGCGTGACGTTCTGATCCGCCAGGCGGTTGCGCAACTCCACCCCCACCGCCGGCAGCGCCAGATAGTCGCTGCAGCTCAAGGAGAGCAGCGAGAAATCGCTGTAGCCAGTTTGTTTCATGCCGGTCTCCACTGCCTCGATCACAGCTTCGGGTTCCACATCCCGAGCCGGTCGCGTCAACATTCCGGGCTGGCAGAAGCGACAACCCCGGGTGCAACCGCGGCGAATCTCCACCGTGAGACGGTCATGCACCGTTTCCACATGGGGCACGAGACCCATGGCGTAGTGGGGCATTGGCGTCGCCACACGGCGAAGAACCCGTGCCGGGACATCAGGATGAAGCGGCTCGAGGGTGACCCCATCGGCGCCCGTTCCATAAAGCGCAGGAACGTAAACGCCGGGAACCTGGGCCAGATCCCGCAGCAATTGCGATCGCGTCAATCCATCCGCTTTGGCTTGCGCCACCACCAGACCGATTTCGGGCAACAGCTCCTCACCGTCACCCAGAGCGATGAAGTCGAAAAACGGGGCATAGGGCTCTGGATTGCTGGTGGCGGTGGGCCCACCAGCGAAAATCAGAGGAGGTGCTGCAGGATCACTCAGGGGCAAGTCGCCCCGATCAGCGGCGCGGATGGGCACCTGCGCCAGATCCAGCATCTCAAGGATGTTGGTGGCGCCCAGTTCGTAACTGAGACTGAAACCCAGGATGTCGAAGGCCGGCAAAGGCCGACGGCTTTCCACGGCAAACAACGCCTGGGAGCGTTCCCGCAAGCGGCCTGCCAGATCAGCCGCTGGAAGATAGGCGCGATCACACAACTGCCCGGGGACGGCATTGAGGATCGAATAGAGAATGATGTGGCCCAGGTTGCTGGAGCCAACCTCATAGATCTCGGGGTAGGTGAGCGCCCAGCGAACCGACGCTGTCTGCCAGTCCCGTGGTTCAACCCCTAACTCGTGCCCCATGTAGCGGGCCGGTTTGTTGATACCGCTGTCCACCAGGGCATGAAAATCAACCGGGTGATCCAGGGATGAGACGACCACGTCGGATGTCCTGACTCCTGAGGTCATCGTATGGAGCTGCCGACACGGCAGGATGCCCCGCAGAAATAGCTCCCGATTCCGTGGTTCAGGTCAACGGCAACTACCTCAAGCTCAAAGCGGGCTACCTGTTCCCTGAGATCAGTCGACGCGTCAAAGCATTCAGCAGCGCCAATCCCGAGGCAGCGCTGATCCGCCTGGGCATCGGTGATGTCACGGAACCCCTGCCGCTGGCCTGCCGTGAAGCCATGAAAACCGCCATCGATGAGATGGGCACCGCCGAAGGCTTCCATGGCTACGGCCCGGAACAGGGCTACGGCTGGCTGCGGGAGGCCATCGCCAAAAACGACTTCCAAGCCCGAGGGTGCGACATCAGTGCCGAGGAAATTTTTGTTTCCGACGGCTCCAAGTGCGACAGCAGCAACATCCTCGACATCCTCGGCGAGGGCAACAAGGTGGCCGTCACGGACCCCGTCTACCCGGTGTACGTGGACAGCAACGTGATGGCTGGCCGCACCGGGGAAGCCGGAGAGATCGGTCGCTACGCGGGACTGACCTATCTACCAATCAGCGCGGACAACGGCTTTGCAGCGCAGATTCCCAGTGAACCGGTCGACCTGATCTACCTCTGCTTCCCCAACAACCCCACCGGTGCCGTCGCCACCCGGGAACAACTCCAGGCCTGGGTGAACTACGCCCGCGCCAATGGCGCACTGATCCTCTTCGATGCTGCCTATGAGGCCTTCATCCAGAACCCTGAACTCCCCCACTCCATTTTCGAGATCGAAGGAGCCCGGGACTGTGCCATCGAATTCCGTTCCTTCTCCAAAAACGCTGGCTTCACCGGTACCCGCTGTGCCTTCACCGTGGTGCCCAAAGGGCTGAAAGGCAAAGCGGCCAACGGCGAAGCGGTGGAACTCTGGGGGCTGTGGAACCGACGTCAGAGCACCAAGTTCAACGGTGTGAGCTACATCATTCAACGCGGAGCTGAGGCTGTTTACTCCGAAGCCGGTCAGGCCGAAGTGAAGGCCCTGGTGAGCTTCTACATGGAGAACGCCGCGATCATTCGTCGCGAACTCAGTGCTGCAGGCCTCACCGTCTATGGCGGCGAACACGCTCCCTACGTCTGGATCAAGACCCCAGAGGGCATGGATTCCTGGGGATTCTTCGACCATCTGCTCAACAAAGCCAACGTGGTGGGCACACCCGGCAGCGGTTTCGGTGCAGCTGGAGAGGGGTATTTCCGCTTGTCGGCCTTTAACAGCCGGGCCAATGTGGATGAAGCCATGGCTCGCATCAAGGCGCTTTGAGCCGCTCCCCGTTCGCATTGCCTTTAGATTTCAATCGCTTCGGATCAATGGCCATGGCGATGGACTCTCCCAGCCAAAAACCAGGTGGTGCAGCTGTTCTGGACAAAGCGCCAGAACGGGTTCGCAAGCGCTCGCCTCGCTACAAGGTGCTGCTCCACAACGATCCGGTGAACTCCATGGAATACGTGGTGGCCACCCTGCAGCAGGTTGTGCCTCAACTCAGCGAGCAGGACTGCATGGCCGTGATGCTAGAAGCCCACAACACTGGCGTGGGCTTGGTGATCGTCTGCGACATCGAACCGGCTGAGTTCTACTGCGAGACGCTGAAATCCAAAGGCCTGACCAGCTCCATCGAGCCTGAGGCATGAGGCCCTGCTGGCGAGGCACTCTTCTGTATCCGGCGTCCTTGGTGGCGTTGTTTCTGAGCTTGCAAGGACTTCTTGGCCTCGCAGGTGTTCCCCCGGCTCAGCTGGCTTCCTTAGCGGCGGCCCCCAGCGTTGCAGCAATGCTGATTTCACTGCCTTGGCGGTTGCGACGGACCTGGGGCGTTAATCACCCTTGGCAGCAACTTGGAGTGGTTCGACCAGTCGTCAAAGCCTTGCACGCATTCCTGCGTGGTCTCACGAAAGCCGCAGCCCTTCTTTTCGGAGTGGTTGCTGTCCTCCTGCTCAGCGGACACGGCTTATGGCAGGGCCGAATCACAACAGGTGATCTTGCCAATGCCATTGCCCTGATGCTTCTGGTGGGTTTTGCAGAGGAGCTGCTCTTTCGTGGTTGGCTCTGGGGCGAATTGGAGCTATTGACAGGGCGAAAGCGGGCGATCGGGATTCAGGCGGCTGTATTTGCCCTAGTGCATCCCTGGTACCAGCTGCCTCCCACCGAAGCCATTGCACTGCTCATCGGCCTGGTATTGCTGGGTCTTGCCCTAGCCCTGCAACGCAGAGCCGACAACGGAGTGCTCTGGGGATCAATTGGCTTGCACGGCGGGCTTGTTGGTGGGTGGTTCGCCCTTCAAGCCGGTCTGATCACCCTGCCTGGAACGAGCCCAACTTGGCTTCTTGGGGGAGGTGGCGCAAATCCCAACCCGGTGAGTGGTCTTTTGGGTTGGGCCGGACTGGGGGGATTCATCCTGATCAGACGCCGATGGTGGCGATGAGTCAACGGGTCGCCGTTGCCAAAGCTTTGCGACCCTCCACCGGAGCACGAAGAGCCTCCTGAAGCTGAGCCACGCCGTAGTCCCTTTCGAGGAGTGACATCACTGTGCGACCAAAATCTGCAGGATTGCGATCAAATGCCTCAAGACACACCCGACCAAAGGTGCTCCCCATCGGTTCGGGGTTCCAGAGAAGTTTTCGCGCCGTCCAAGGCATCATGCTCATCGGGTTGTAACCAGGCTTGATCAAACCCTGATCGAACCCGTACTGCTCAAGATGAGTGTGGGGCTGCAAACCGATGAAGAAGATTGCTGGCTCCACCAAATCAGCGCCAAAAATGGCCTCCAGCTCTCGGTGATAAGCCACGGTCTGGCGGATCGTTGCCGGCCTTTCGTCGATCACGTTGAAGGAGTAGTTCACCGACACGTGATCCCGGAAGCCCGCATCCGCCAGCATCCGGCAACTCTCCAGAACGGTGCGAAGGTTGTAGCCCATGCGCATCTTGCGAACGAGCTCCTGCGAGCCGGATGTAATGCCGATCTCGAAATAGCTCATGCCCGTCTCCACCATGAGCTGGGCCAATTCGGGGTCAAGATTGTCGGCGCGGATATAGGCGGCCCAACGAATGCCGGTCAGCCCTTCAGCCTTGATCGCCCGTAGCAGTTCCTTGGCGTCTTCGATGTAGCGCCGCGCCGGTATGAACTGGGCATCGGTGAACCAGAAACCACGAACACCGCGGTCGTACAGCTGGCGCATCTCTTTCACCACCTCATCCACGGGGTTAAGGCGCACCTGCTTGCCTTCCACCACCGTGTAGACGCAGTAACAACAGTTGTGGGGGCAGCCGCGCTTGGTCTGAACTCCTACGTAAAAGTCACCGCCTTCGAGGTACCAGTCGAGCTGGGGCCAGATCGAAGCGATGTAGTCGTAATTGCAGGCGGTTTTGGGCCGACTTTCCGGCTGCTCATGGATCAGGCCTGAACGCGGCTTCTCGCCAACCACGAAGCATCGTTCGCCCTCGAGGGAGTGACCCTGAATCAACTTCTCGAGCAGCGGCTCCCCCTCACCGATAGAGACCACCGTTCCTTTGGGGAGCGATTTGCCGAGTTGCTCGTAAAACACACTGACAGCTCCACCGCCCAGCACTGCTCTGGCCGTCGGCTGGTGGCGGCGTGCACGTTTCAAACCTTGACGCACCAGACGCTGGTTCCTGCGCAGCTCGCCGTAATGACTGCTCATTAACTGAAGCCCACCCAAGGCTCCATGCAGACGCTTCAGAGGGTTACGGGCGTAAAAGACCTCGAACGAATTCTGAAGAGGGTTGCCCCCCCGCCCATCGACCGGCGCATAGATCTGGATGTCTCTCCACGAGAACACCAGCAGCGTCGGCTGGAACTGGTCAACTGTGGCGTCCAGCACGCGATGGACATCCAGCACCGGCAGAGCAGCGAGATCCAGGATGCGCTGAGGCATCTCCGGGAAGCATTTGTGCAGATGGTCGGCTAGATAGATCGGCCCGATCGGAAAGATCGGATTGCAGGGCAGCCGTACCAGCAACACCCGTTCTTGTTGTGGTGCCACGTCAGCTGCCATGAGGCTTTCGGGACGCTAACAAGCGCTGCCGCCAAAAGGGCGTAGGGCCTCTTCACAACAACTTCATCAAGCCAGCGACACACAGCGCAAACTTCCTTTACAATCCCGATCAGGCAGGGCTCTCCTGCCCT